>JANNQH010000202.1:0-10943 GCA_031400655.1 Deltaproteobacteria bacterium
GGGTCGGCAACGGTCCGCTCTCGCCCTCGAGCCCCTGGGCAGTCGCACTTGACGCAACACCCGTCGAGACCGAGAGCGCGAGGAGACCCGCCAAGACCAGATTCTCTATCCCGTGCCGCATGGTGATCAGTTCTCCTCCGAGCTGAAAATGAAGGCAGTCGTTCCCGCCCTGGGCGGAGGCGGCAGCGGCGACGATTTAAGCACCGCCCGCACCGCGTTGTCGTCGAAATAAGGATCCCCAGAAGTGCGGGTCACCTTCGGATCCTCGACCACCTCCCCCGACGCCGAGAGCCGAAGCTCCATCACCGTCGCGAGACCTCGATTTCGAAAGCCCGCCTGCATGACCCATCTGCTCTGGATCAACCGCCGGGTCGCGAGCACCCAGGCCGCGTCCTCCGGACTGAGCTGCACGCCCACGCTTGACTCGGCCGCCCCACTCGACGCGGCGGCCACCCGCGTGGTCGGCCGCTGCGGCGCCGCCTCGAGCAGGTCCTCGGTCTCGTCCTCGCCGAGCTCATCGTCGAGGGATTTCATCGCGTCCTCGTAGCTGAGCGACTTGTCGGGCTTCTTCACGGGCTTCGCCGCGGGCCTGGCCTCGGGCTTCGCGACCTCCTTCGGCTTCTTCTCCGGCGCCTGCTTCACCTTCTGATCGGGCCTGGGCGCGTTCTCGGGCAGCACCGCCACCGGTGCCTTCGGCGGAGGCGGAGGCGCGGGCTCGGGCGGCGCTTCCGGGGCAGCTTGTTCGGTCGGGGGCTCGGGGGCCGGGGGCGGCTTCGACCGCCCGCTCGGCCGCGGCGCGGCGGGGGCGGCGATCTGCGGTCCTGCGATGAGCTCGACCGAGATCGTCTGCGGCAGCGGGGCGAAAGAGAGCGGCGGCGAGATCACGAGCGCTGCGAACAGGCAGGCGTGGACCGCGAAGGAGACGTACATCGCGTTGCGGACGCGACGGCGATTGTCGAGGTCGTGCTCGTCGTGCCAGCCGATCCACTCGGCGCTCAACTGCGCTCTTCCTCGGTCACGATCCCGAGCCGCGTTGCTCCGGCACGCCGCGCCGCGGCCATCGCCTGCACGACGACACCGTAGGGCGCCGCCTCGTCGGCGCGCAGGAAGAGCTCCTTCTCGCCTCGCGCCTCGAACACCGCCTCGAGCTTCGCCTGGAGCTCGGCGGACGGAATCACCTTCTTCGCGATCGAATACTCCCCGGCCTTCGTCACCGTGAGCACCAGCGGCGCATTCGTCATCTGGATCGGCTGCGTCGTCGTCTGCGGCAGGTTGACGTCCATGCCCTGCAGCATCAGCGGCGCCGTCACCATGAAGATGATGAGCAGTACGAGCACCACGTCGACGAAGGGCGTGACGTTGATCTCGCCGTTGCCGCGCCGCTTTCCACTCCGGGTCAGCTGAACCGCCATCATCGCACCCCGTTATTCGGCGCGCGCCGCGCGTTCGCCGTCGGCGTGTTTCTCGGTTTGTCTTTCGGTGGCTCGCTCACTGGGTCTTTCGGCTCTTTCAGACGAGGCGAGGCTGTAGGCGGGCTGGGCCTGGAGCATCCGGTCGAGATCCTCCTGGAACTGGCTGCAGAAACGCTCGAGCATGCCCATCACCCCGTCGATCCGGGTCCCAAAGCTGTTGTAGGCGATCGTCGCAGGAATGGCGGTGACGAGGCCGACGGCGGTGGCGACCTGGGCCTCGGCGATGCCGGGGCCGACGACCGCGAGGGAGGCCTGGCCCGCCTCGCCGATGCTCTGGAAGGCCGCGATGATCCCGACCACCGTCCCGAAGAGCCCGATGAAGGGCGTCGAGCTGCCGGTCGTGGCGAGGAACGACAGGCCCCGCTCGAGCTTCCGGCCCTGGGCGGAGGCTTCCCACACGATCGAGCGCGACAGCTGGGTCCGCAGCTTTTCCCGCCGCTGGTCCGAAGCATGGCGGTCGCGGGCCGCCTGGAGCTCCTCGCCGGCCGTCAGGAAGACGATGGCGAGCGGGCTGCGATCGAGATGGCGCGCCGCATCGTAAACCTGACTGAACCCTTCTCGTCGATAGACCTCGAGGAAGGCCTCGCTATCCTGGTCTGCGGCCCGCAGCTCCGTCCACTTGCTCACGATGATCGTGATCGAGGTGATGGAAAACCCGAGCAGCACCAAGAGGACGAGCTTGACGATGAGACCTGCCTGGAGAATCAGGCTGATCAAGTCGAAGCTCACGGCGTTTCCCCCTTCGCTTTTCTACGTCCACGAATCGCGCACGGCATCTTCGATGTCGAGCGGGATGTCGCGATCGCTGTCGCTGTCGATGTCGCCCTTTGCGGCGGCGATCTCGATTGCGATTAATCTAATGAGAGCCCGTCGCCCCCACGACTGGCCTCGACCGCGCTCTTCGTCACACGCCCTTCGTCACACGCCAAGGGCGGCCACGCGATCCTCCGCGAGCAGGCGGATGCGCGAATCTACACCGGGACACCGCGACGGGATCGCCGGTGCCGCGGAATCTAGGGGAGAAGCAGTTTGATGACCATGCGAGTCCAGCTCGAAACCGGTGGGATCGACCAGATCGGTGCCAATACCGCGATCGTTCCGATCCTCCGACGCGGTGAGGCGCCCCGCGATCTGCCCCAAGGGCTCGCTGCCCTCGACCGGCTGCTGTCCGGCCGCCTCGCCGACGCGCTCGCGAGCGGCGACTTCAAGGCCAATTCCGGCGATCGGTTGGTCGTGTACGGACCACGGGGTAAAGACCTGGTGCGCTGTGTGCTGCTTGGGCTCGGCGAAGCTGAATCCGTCGACGAAGCGGCCCTGCGTGAGCTCGGTGGCCACGCGGGCCGGGAGTTCAAGCGCTCGAGCACGGATCGGATCGCGCTCGTGGTCCCGCCGGCGGGCGAGCTCGCCGCCGAGCGCTCCGCCTGCCTGGTGGCCGAAGGGGCGATCCTCGGGGCCTACCGCTTCGACCGCTACCTCTCGAACAAGAACGGCGACAAGCAGAAGGCCAAGGGCAAGCGGGCGTCGACCGTCAGTCGCCTCGACCTCGTCTATGTGCGGGCTCCCCGCTCGCTCGCCCCGCTCCGCCGCAGGGTGGGCGAGGCAGTCCAGATCGCCGGCTGCCAGGCGTTGGCCCGGGATCTGTCGAACGAGCCGCCGAACATCCTTTTTCCCGAATCCCTCGCCCGCGAAGCGCGGCGCATGGCTCGCGAAGTGGGCCTCACCTGTCGCGTGCTCGATGTACCGGAGATGACCCGACTGGGCATGGGCGCGATGCTGGCGGTGGGCCAGGGCAGCGCTCATCCGCCGCGCATGATCATCCTCGAACACCGTCCCCGCGGCCGCACGAAGACCCGCCGCGGCAAGACCGAGACCCTGGCCCTCGTCGGAAAGGGCATCACCTTCGATTCGGGCGGCCTCTCCCTCAAGACCGCGACCGGCATGCCGGACATGAAACACGACATGTCCGGTGCGGCGGCGGTCTTCGGCGCGATGCGCGCCATCGCGCAGCTCGAGCTCCCGATCCACGTCGTCGGCATCCTCGCCGCCGCCGAGAACATGCCGAGTTCGACCGCCTACCGACCGAGCGACATCATCCGAAGCGCCTCGGGCCAGACGATCGAGATCGTGAACACCGACGCCGAGGGGCGGCTCGTGCTCGCGGACGCGCTCCATCACGCCGTCAGTCGTTATGCGCCGAGCGCGATCATCGACATCGCGACGCTGACGGGCGCTGCGATGATGGCCTTCGGCCCGTGGGCGACGGCGGGGCTCGGGAACGACGAGGCGCTGCTAGCCGAGGTCCGCGCGGCGGCGGACACGACCGGGGAGACTGTTTGGCCGATGCCGCTGCTCGAGGCCCACGAAAAGACGATGCGCAGCAAGGTCGCCGACTGGAAGAACTCGGCGGGACGGGACGCGGGCATCTCGACGGCGGCCGCGTTCTTGCGCGGATTCGTCGCCAAGACGCCCTGGGTCCATCTCGATATTGCGGGCTCCGGCATGACCTCGAACCAGACGCCGCTCCACACCGGCGGCGGCACCGGAGTCGGCGTTCGCCTGATGACGCAGTGGGTCCGCAACCGGGCGAGCTAGTTCGAACACCGGGGACGCGCTCGACGAAGCTCCGCCCGTCGCAGCCTCGCGTCTCGCGCAACCATCGGTTGCACCCCTCGACGGCCCGGAAAACCGGAACCATTCTCTGGCCCGCGCCGACCAATGATTCGCCACCGGTTCGCACTCGCAAGGTCGAGCAGCGAGCGGTGGGACCGAGCGCGTGAATCGCAGCTCGGAATTAGACAGGAGATTTCCATGACCCGTTTCGTCACGTCGATCTTGATCCTCGCCGCGTTCGCCCTGCCGAGCGTTGCCGTCGCGGCCGATGCCGCCGCGGGCAAGGCGAAATTCATGGAGCTCTGCGTGTCCTGCCACGGTGAAGGCGGCAAGGGCGATGGCCCGACGGGCAAGGCGCTCGCGGCTGCCGGACAGCCGGCACCCCGCGACTTCACGGTGGGCGCGTTCAAGTTCGACACGGACAAGGACGGCAAGGCCGGCACCGACACGGACATCAAGAACGTCATCGCGAAGGGTGCGCTGGCCTACGGCGGAAACGCGATGATGGCCCCGGTCGTTCTCAGCGACGCCGACATGGCCAACGTGATCGCGTTCATCCGCTCGCTCAAGAAGTAAACGCGCCTTCGAGATCCCGAGCCGCGCGCCGGGCAGCCCACGCTGCCTTGCGCGCGGCTTTCATTTCGAGGCCCCGCAACCGGCGCACGGGACTCTCGGGCGCCGCGGCGCCCGAGCCGATCGAGTGCGCGCGCTCTGCTATCGTGGCGCGCCGCAGGCATCATGGACGCAAGCCACGACGAACCGGAGAACGATCCCCGCCGGCCGCACCGCCGCGGGCCCGAGGTGGAAGTCGTGGTCGAGCCCCAAGCTAAATCCGGAGTCGAACCGGAAGCCGAGACCGAAATCGCGATCGAGGCCGAGCTCGTGGAGGAGATCGCCGCCGCGGCCGACGCCCGAGGTCGCGCGACGCCCATTCGGTCCACGCCGCCAGCCGATCGGCCCTCGGCCCGAGCCGCCGTGGCCGTGCCGAAGGCGACGAGCGCTGGCTCCTCCACCGGTCTGGCCCACACCAGCGCCCTCTCCGCCTACATGTCGCAGCTGCGCCATCACGCGCCGATCTCCCGCGAAGAAGAGCACGAGCTCGCCGTGCGCTGGGTCAATGAAGGCGACGTCGAGGCGGCGAAGATGCTGGTCGTCGCGAACCTCCGGCTCGTCGTGAAGATTGCGATGGAGTACCGCCGGGCCTGGACCAACACCCTCGACCTCGTGCAGGAGGGCAACGTCGGCCTGATGGAGGCGGTGCAGCGATTCGATCCGTACCAGGGGGTCAAGCTCTCGTCGTACGCGGTCTACTGGATCCGCGCGTACATCCTGAAATACATCCTCGACAACATGCGGAGCGTCCGGCTCGGGACGACACGCGCCTCGCGCAAGCTCTTCTTCCGCCTGAACAAGGAGAAGCGCGAGCTCGAGCGACTCGGCTACGAGGCCGAGCCGCGGCTGCTCGCCGAGCGCCTCGACGTGACGGAGCAGGATGTCACCGACATGGAGGCGCGCCTCTCACGCCCGGACGTGTCCTTCGACGCACCTCTGCGTGCCGACGAGGCGGACGGCATGACCTTCGGCGATCGCATGGCGGCGCCCGGGATCAGCTCCGAGGCGTCCGTGGGCGAACGCGAGCTGCGAGCGGTCTTTCTCGAGAAGATCGAAGCCTTTGCGGAAACGATCGACGAGCGCGACCTCCAGATCCTGCGCGAGCGGATCCTGGCCGAGGAGCCCCTGACGCTGGCCGAGCTCGGCGAGCGGTTCCAGGTGACGCGCGAGCGGGTGCGCCAGCTCGAGGCAAAGCTGGTGAAGCGCCTGCGGCGCTTCATGGAAGAGAATCTCGTCGACTTCGAATACTACGGACCAGGGGCCGGATGAGGACGGCAGCGCGGCGTACCCTGAGCGTCCGACTCGCAGCGCTGGCCGTGAGCTTGATCCTCGTGCAGAGCGCCTGCCGGGATGGCGGCGCCGCGGGCCCGCTGGCCGAGGGCTATGTCGAGATCCGCGCCAAGCAGGTCGCGGTCGAGATCGCGGACAGCCGTGCAGAGCAGGAGAAGGGACTCGGCGAGCGCGATTCGCTCGCGTGGGGATCGGGGATGTACTTCAGCTACGCCCGCCCCGGCTTCTTCGGCTTCTGGATGAAGGGGATGCGATTCTCGATCGACATCGTATTCCTGCGGGACGGCCGGATCGTCGACCTCTATCCGCAGGTTCCCTTCGAAACGGGCGGCAACGGGCCGACGATCCGGCCGCGTTCGCTCGTCGACGCGGTGCTCGAAGTGCCGGCCGGATTCGCAGCGGCGAGCGGCTGGCAGGTCGGGGACCGCGTGAGCTTCGAGCGCGTCAGCGGCGATTGAGGTCGACGGCGGAGGTCTTCCAGTCCGGGAACTCGCCGCGGATCTCGCGCTGCACGGCGGCGTCGAGGCCGTCGGTGTCGACGCCCATCACTTCATGGAGAGCCTGGTCGATCGAGAAGCCGTCGCCGATGCGCTCGAGCAGGCGGCGGCGTGCCGCGACGTCTGTCCTCGACTCGATGTAGCCAACCGTCACGACGGATTGCAGATAGGCGTCCCGCGCGCGCGCGTCGCCCAGGCCCGTGAAGCTTTCGGCGATCGAGCGAAGCGGGATCCAGCTGCCGGTCTCGAGGTTGGCGCGCAGCGCCGAGCGTTCGCTCCGGTTCGAGACTCCGAGCCCGCGCGAGCGCCGCTCGATTCGCTCGGCCAGTCCCTCGTTCAGCCAGTAGGGACGGTCGCCCCCGGTCTGCTCGCGGAAGACGGCGTGGGTGTACTCGTGGAACAGGACGCCGCGCAGCGCTTCCGTCGGATGCGCCGGGGAGGCCACATGGATACGGCCGTCGAAGAAGCCGACGGTCTGGAAGCTGAAACGGTGCGAATGCTCGCGGACGTAGGCGGCGCGGCCGTAGAGCACGACGCCGAGGGGCTCGAGCGGCTCGACCCCGATCGAAGCGGAGACCTCGGTGCGGGCGGCTTCCAGGAACGACAGCACGCGCGCGGCGTAGTCCGCCGAGACGGCGCCGAGCTTCGCGTCGACCTGCAGGCGGAAATGCCGGCTCGGGATCGTCTGGAGCTCGAGCGAGCCGATCAGCGCCGCCGGATCCGCGAGCCGGCGCTCGTCGGCGATGGCCGCCAGCCGCGCGCGCGCTTCGGTCCGCCAGGGCGCGAGCGAGGGGCCCGCCGAGTCGAGGAACAGACGCAGGTGTTTCTCCGCGGTGTCGAAGCGACCTCGGGAACGGGCGAGCACGGCGAGATACCAGTGGGCCTCGGGGCAGCGGGGCTCGAGCCGCAAGACACCGCGCAGTGTCGAGCTCGCCCGCGCGAGCTCGCCCCGCTCGAGATCCCCGAGCGCGCCTCGCAGCAGTCGTTGGGCGCGGTCGTCGTCACCCCCCGACGATCCGGGGACGACCTCGACGGCGGGCCCCACGATGCCGTCCGACCAGGCCGAGCGGAGCGAGTCGAGACCTTCGGATTCCGGCTTCTCGGCGCCGGCAGGCGCCTCCCCGGCATCGTCGCTGAAATGCGTGACCCCTTCCGCATCGACCCAGAATCGGATCTCGTCGGCACGGGCAATGGCGAAGGGCGTCGCGAGCAGGACGAGCGTGCACAGCGAAGCCTGCCACGGCAGGGCTCGCGGAGAACGGCGCGAAGACCAGGATCGCATGGACGCCTGGATCGGTCCCGGAAGGACGCAGCTTGATGGCGTCGGGCGGGGGCGAATGGGGCAGCACGCCGGGTCCCGGCCGCGAAGCCCCCTCAACGCGTCTTCTGCGCCTCGCCGGCAAGATGCCCGAGCTCGGGCAGGATCAGCTTTTCGAGCGCCAGTCGAACAGCTCCGCGCGAGCCCGGAATCACGAAGACGACCTTCCCGCCTTTCAGGCCGGCGAGCGCCCGGGAGAGCAGGGCCGCCGACCCGATGTCCTCGTATGACAACATCCGGAAGAGCTCGCCGAAGCCCGGGATCACCCGCTCGAGCAGGGGCTCGACGGTATCGGGCGTGACGTCTCGGGGGGCGATCCCGGTTCCGCCGGTGAAGACGATGGCGCGAGAGCGAGACTCGGCGATCGCGGCGAGCAAGGCTTCGCGAATCGCGTCGGGCTCGTCCTTCACGATCCGGCGGCCACTGACGGTCTGGCCGGCGGCGAGCAGCAGCTCTGCCACCAACGATCCGCCGGTATCGGTGTCGAGGGTGCGTGTATCGCTGACTGTGACGATCGCCGTCGGGACGTCCTCGGGCGCAGCCTGGCGATGGTGGTGACCGTGGTGGGAAGGCTTGGGTTCGGCGGGCTGGCTCACGCGACACGGCACTCCGGCGAATGGGGTTTCGATGCGAGCCAGGATCCACTCCTCGGCTCAACGAGCGCGCGCGCTCGAGTCTCAGGCGTGATCGTCGACCCAGTAGGCACCGTCGGTCGCGACCTCGCGCTTCCAGATCGGCACGCGGACCTTGAGCGTATCGATCGCGAAGCGGCAGGCGAGAAACGCCTCGTCTCGATGGGCCGCGGCAGCGACTACGACGACCGCCGCGTCCCCGATCTCGAGCCGCCCCACGCGATGGGCGATCGCGACACGCGTCCCCGGCCAACGCTCGGCCGCCTCGTCCGCGATCTTCTCCATCTCGCGCTCGGCCATCTCCGGATAGGCCTCGTAGACGAGATGCTCGATCACATGCCCGCGCGCATGCTCGCGAACCCGGCCGACGAACGACACGATACCGCCCGCGTCGGGCCCTTCGACCCGACCCGCGACTTCGGCCTCGTCCAGAGGCCGGTCGGCGATCGTGCAGCGCTTCAGCGTCCCATCGCCGCCCGCCACCGGCGGCAAGAACGCCACCTCGTCCCCGTCGCGCAGCACTCGCTCTGGCTCGGCGATCTCGAGATTGACCGACGCAGCCAGCCGCGAGCCGAGCTTGTCGACTAGCACCGAGCGCGCCGCGAGCCACGCGCGCAGGTCGAGCACCCGCGAGCCCGATGCGAGCTCCACTTCGCGGGTCGACTCGCCGATCGCATCTCGCAGCGACCCAAACAACTTCAATGTGATCTTGATCGGGGCCATGGGCACACCTAGCCTAAATCCCCGGCCGGGGAAGCTCAATCGGAACCGACACGACCCGCTCGAGGACCGGGGGCTTCGAGACAGGTGATGAGATTCGTCGCATCTGTGACAACCGTCACTTTGTTGCCCCCCCACTTTACCGACAGTTGAAAGAATCGGGCGAGGAGGGTGAACGCCCTCGCCTCACCCGTAAATGCCTGACCGACCACCGGAAGCATTCGAATAGGCCACGAGGGGGGCCTGTAGGAATGACTCGACCGACACTGGACAGCTCACCGCAGGACGCGATCCGCCCGGGCGAATGCTCGCGGCGCCGCGGTGGGGCGTCGTGGCGGCTGGCCGTGTGCGCGTCGCTCGCTGCCGTCTTGCTGGCTTGCAGCGGGGGGGCCGGGGGAGGCTCGGACGGGGGCGATGGGGGCGGAAGCGAGACGCCGCTTGCGACCGAGCCGGTCGATCTGCCGCCGGGACAGACCGTGGCTCAGCTCGCCTGGCAGCCCTCCGCAGGCAGCGTCACGAGCTACATGGTCTTCCTGTCCCGCAATGACGATGGCTTCGGTTTCTACCAATCCGTCGCCGAGGCAACGGTCTCGCTCGAGGGCGCTCCGGGCGACGAGGTCCAGATCACCGTGGTGGCCGTCAGCGCGAACGGCCTGGTCAGCGACGCTTCTCCGGCGTCGGTGCCGATTCGTTTTTACGCGGCCGTCGGCGAGCAGATCGCGGACAACGGGTCGCCTACGACCCCTCCGACGCCTCCGACGCCTCCGAGCGGCGGCGGCGCGGCGGACGATACGAGCTCGGATCCGGGCCCGGATCCCGCACCCGATTCGCCCGCCGGCGAGGACCCCGCCCCGCCCGTAGACGATCCCGCAGACGGCGGCTCGCCGCCGCCCGTCGAGGCCGGGACGCCCGGCACGGAAGCCGGCGAGACCGCCGACGAGACGATCGATCCGCGCGTCTTGACGCCCGCGCTGCGACGAAGTCTGCTGCTCGCGAATGTCCGGCAGCCGCTTTCGGGTCTCGCTGCCGGCGCCTCCGCCTGGCTCCAGTCCCAGCTTGCCGGCGAGTTGACGACCGACGCGACCCTGATCGCGACGGCAAAGCGCTCGGTCGATTCGCTCCGCGATCTCGTCTGGCAGGATTCGTCGGGTCAGCTCTTCCTCGCCGACGCCGAGCAATTCGCCGAGGCCGAAGATCCGGCGGCGACGCTGGTCGCAGCGATCCAGCTCCTCGAGGGCGAGCGTTTCGTCGACCTCGTCGACCTCGACGGCGACGGCGCGCGCGATTGGATCGTGGAAAACATCTCGACCGGAGCCGTCTGGCTTCGCTCCGGCGACGGCACGGCCGACCGCGCCGCGCGCAGCGCCGACCAGACCGAGACGGCGCGTCTGCTCGGCAGCGGGGACTTCGACGGCGACGGCCAGCCCGAGCTCCTCTGGCAGGACGCCGACCGCACGCTCGCCCTTGTGCGCCCGACCAGCGCCGCGCCGCTCCTCGTCTCCGGGACCAGCCCGCCGACGGGAAGCCAGATCGTCGCCTTCGCAGACCTGACGGGCGACGGCCTCGACGACCTGATCGCGCGAAGCGAGGACGGGAAGCTCGCACTCGGGCTCGCATCGATCGATCTCGCGAGCGGCGCAGTGGCGATCGAGTGGAGCGAAGGGCACGCCGAGGCCGACGCATCGTTCGAGCTGGTCGCAACCCTCGACCTCGACGCGGACGGTCGCGCGGAGCTGGCCTGGCTGGTGGGCGAGGCCGTCGAGATCCGGGGCCTGGGCGAGACGACGCCGCG
>JANNQH010000203.1:0-12431 GCA_031400655.1 Deltaproteobacteria bacterium
CGTCCTGATCACGGAAGTGATCTTCGGAATTCCGCTGACCCCTGCGTGGTCGTTTCGGACGGCGTACTACGTGGAATACAACCACGTTCAGCCGGACGAAGTGAACAACCTCACGACCCGCGCGACGGTGGGGCTCGGTTACTCGTTCTAGCGCAATCCGAGCGGCGCACCGCCCTCGGTCCCGCGGCCGCTGCTAATGTGCCGACCTCGCGTGCCTCCGTACGCGAGTCCAGTGGACGGCGGATTCGATGTACACGATTGCGATCTCGGTGCTGGTCGGTGCTCTGGTGGGGGGCGTCTGGACGGCGCTCGACCTCTGGAAGACCTGGCAGATGGGGATCCTGCTGTTCGTCCTCGTCTCGCTCGTCAGCTTCGTGCTGATCTCCCGGGCGTTCGCGCGCCGCATCGAGCCTCGCTTCCTGGCGATCCAGAAGCAGATCCAGGGACAGCAGATCCAGCTCGCGATCAACCAGCTCGAGGGGCTCATCCCGATGGGCCGCTGGCAGATCCTGCTCGAGGGCCAGATCCATGCCCAGATCGGCATGCTCAGCTATGCGACGGGGGACTCCGAGCGCGCTGAAAAGCATCTCGTGAAATCGGGCTACCGCGCGACCGAGGCCCAGGTCGCGTATGCCGCGCTGCTCTACCGATCGGGGCGTTGGCCGAAGGCCCGGGAGGTCCTCGATGCAGCCATCCGCTTCAACAAGAAGCAGATCCTGCCCTACCACGTCTACGCCTGGCTGCTGTTGAAGGAAGGCGATCGCAACGCAGCGATCGAGAAGCTGCTCGCCGCCCAGAAGATCGAGCCCGGAAACGAGTCGACGAAGGAGAACCTCGCGCGGCTCCAGAACGGGAAGGATCTCTCCATGAAGCGCTTCGGGATGGTCTGGTTCGGGCTCCAGCTCGAGAAGCCGCCGAAGGCCATGGGAGCGGTCCAGGCGATGCCCTTCCGCAAGGGCTTCCGGCAGAAGCCGCAGCGGCGCAGCTGAGAGCCCTCAGCGAATCGAGAGCGATCAGAGCTCGTTCTCGAGGGATTGGGCCAGGGTCTGGCGCGCGCGGATGAGTCGCGTGCTGCCGTCGCGCTCGATCAGGACCTCGGCCGCTTTCGGGAACGCGTTGTAGTTGCTGGCCGCCATGCCGGAGGCGTAGGCGCCGGATCCGTCGATCACGAGCGTGTCCCCGATCTCCGCGCGAGCGAGTCGACGCGGCGCCAGGCCTTCCGGGTCGCCGGGGGCGGGCGTCAGGATGTCGCCCGATTCACAGCAATGGCCGACGACGAGATAGTCGTCCTGTTCACCGGAGGCGCTGCGGCCGTGGGGCACGACGGTCATCGGGTGCTGCGCGCCGTAGAGGGCCGGGCGCAGCAGCTCGGTCATGCCGCTGTCGACCTTGAGGAAGTGGTGGCCGTTCGCTCCCGTATCCACGAGATCGATGATCTCGCACAGGATCGCGCCGGCGAGGGCGACGAGGAAGGTCCCGGGCTCGACCTCGAGCTGGAAATCGTCCCGACCGCGGCCGCGCTCCTTCAGGAACTGCGCGATCGAAGCGGACAGCGCGTGGCCGATCGCCTCGAGGTCGGCGGCCTTCTCGTCGGGCATGCGCGCGACCTTGAAACCGCCACCGAGCGAGAGGCGCGTCAGATCCGGGAGCTGCCTCGCGATGCCGAGGGTCAGCGAGGCGCAGCGCTGCCAGACCTCGGGATCGCCGCCCGAGCCGATGTGCGTGTGCAGGCCCGAAATCGTGAGATCGAACTCGCGGGCGAGGGACAGGACCTCGGGCAGCTTCTCGTGCCAGATCCCGAATGCGGAGCTCGTGCCGCCGACGTTGGTGCGGTTGTTGTGGCCGGAGCCAAGCCCAGGATTGAAGCGCACCGAGACCTCGGCCCCCGGAAACAGCTCGCCGAAGCAGCGGAGCTGGTGGAGCGAGCAGGCATTGAAGAGCACGCCGCGCTGCACGAGGCCCTTCAGGTCCTTCGGCAGCTCCTGGGCCGTGATCTGGATCTTCTCGGGCGCGATGCCGGCGCGCAGCGCACGCTCGGCCTCGAAGCCGCTCGACGCGTCGATGTGGAGTCCCTTCGCATCGAAGATCTGGAGCACCGCCGCCGTCGGCAGTGCCTTCATCGCGAAGCGCCCGACCAGCCTGCAGGGCGCCGGGAAGGCCAGCACCTGGTCGGCCGCAGCCTCGAGAGTCCGCTGGTCGTAGACGTAGACGGGTGTCCCGAATCGCTCGCGGATCGATTCGATCTGGGGCTCGGTCAAGAAGCGCATGGTGAAGGGGCTCCTGCGGAGGATTCAGGTCGGCGAATCGGGCCGGCGATTCGAGGCGGTGACTGGAGCCAGCATAGCAGCGCGATTCCGGCCAGGGCCCGCGCCCGGAGGTTCGCGCGGCCCCGGCTTGGACGACGGCGGGACCCATGCGAGACTCCGACTGCGACGAGCCCGCCGCCTGCGCGACCCCCCGCGGACACCGGCAGCGGGCTCGAGTCCATGCATCCGTGAGACCACCTGTCAAATGAGGACGAGGGAAGCCGTGTCGGGAGAGACCAGGGGAGAGGCCCGCAGTGCGGGCCTGGATTTCATCCGCGCGATCGTTGCGGACGACGTCGCGACGGGGAAGCACGCGTCGATCGTCACGCGCTTCCCGCCGGAGCCGAACGGCTATCTCCACCTCGGCCACGCGAAGGCCATCTGCCTCGACTTCGGCCTCGCGCAGGAGATCCCGAACAGCCGCTGTCATCTGCGGTTCGACGACACGAATCCGGCGACCGAGGAGACGGAGTACGTCGACGGCATCATGGAAGACGTCCGCTGGCTCGGCTTCGATTGGAAGGAGCATCTCTACTACGCCTCCGACTACTTCGAAAAGCTCTACGCCTTCGCCGTCGATCTGATCCGCCAGCGCAAGGCCTTCGTCGACGACCAATCGGCAGACGAGATCCGCGCGAACCAGGGCTCACTGACCGAGCCCGGCTGCGAAAGCGCCTTTCGCAATCGCAGCGTGGAGGAGAATCTCGATCTGTTCGCGCGCATGCGGGCGGGGGAGTTTCCGGAAGGCAGCCGGGTGCTCCGCGCCCGGATCGACATGGCAGCCGCGGTCGTCGCGATGCGGGACCCGATCCTCTACCGGATCCAGCACAAGGCACACCACCGCACGGGCGACACCTGGTGCATCTATCCGATGTACGACTACGCCCATCCGCTTTCGGATGCGCTCGAGCAGGTGACACACTCGCTCTGCACCCTCGAGTTCCTCGATCACCGCCCGCTCTACGACTGGGTGATCGAAAACTGCGCCGTGCCGAGCCGACCGCGCCAGATCGAGTTCGCGCGCCTGAACGTCAGCTATATGATCACGAGCAAGCGCTCCCTGAAGCGCCTCGTCGACGAAGGCCACGTCAAGGCCTGGGACGATCCGCGCATGCCGACGATCGCGGCGATGCGGCGTCGCGGCTATCCGGCGCGGGCGATCCGGGAGTTCTGCGAGGCGATCGGGATCACGAAGCGCGACAACCTGATCGAGCTTGCGAATCTCGAGTTCCACGTGCGCCAGGTATTGAACCAGGAGGCGCTGCGGCGGATGGCGGTCCTCGATCCGGTCAAGCTCGTGATCGAGAACCTTCCGGAGGGTCAGGAAGAACTCCTCGACGCGATCAACAATCCCGAGGACGCGTCGGCGGGGATCCGCCGGGTTCCATTCTCCCGCGAGATCTACATCGAGCGCGAGGATTTCATGGAGGACCCGCCGAAGAAGTTCTTCCGGCTCTCACCCGGAAAGGAAGTCCGGCTTCGTTATGCGTACTTCGTAACCTGCCAATCGGTCGTCAAGGACGCGGCGGGCAAGATCACCGAAATCCGCTGCAGCTACGATCCGGCGACCCGAGGCGGGGACGCCCCCGACGGGCGCAAGGTGAAGGGCACGCTTCACTGGGTGTCCGCTCGGCATGCGGTGCCCGCCCAGGTCCGGCTCTACGGGACGCTCTTCAAGGATGAGGTACCGGATCCGAACGCCCCGGGCGGTCTCGCGGCGGCCCTTGCTCCCGATTCGCTCACCGTGGTCGAGGGCGCCTGGCTCGAGCCGGCGCTGGCGAATGCCTCGCCGGGGGAGCGCTTCCAGTTCGAGCGCCTCGGCTATTTCTGTGTCGACCCCGAGAGCCGGTCGGGCAAACCCGTCTTCAATCGCACGGCGACACTACGCGACACCTGGGCCAAGGTCTCGAAGCAACCGGGCGCGGGCGGCGACTAACAAAATTTGCGGCCGCCTGCGCGGGCGCGAGTCGAAAGGAGCGATCCCGATGGCGCGCCTCGGCATGACGATCCCCCTGGCCGGTATTCCGCTCGCGGACCACCGCGACTGGCTCCGCGAGATGATCGATCTCGGCTACACGGATTTCTGGTCCTCCGAGGCCGGCGGCCACGATGCCTTCACGCCGCTCGCGCTCGCGGCGGCCTGGGCGCCCGAGGCGCAGCTCGGGGCCGCGATCGTCCCCGCCTATACCCGTGGGCCGGCGGCGCTCGCGATGAGCGTCGCAAGCCTCTGCGAGGCGGCCCCGGGGCGCTTTACGATGGGCCTCGGCGCATCGTCGAACGTGATCGTCGAGCGCTGGAACGGAATCCCCTTCGACGCTCCCTATCAGCGAGTCAAGGACACGCTCGCCTTCCTGCGGCGAGCACTCGCCGGCGAGAAGGTCGACGAGCGTTATGCAAGCTTTGCCATCCACGGATTCCGGCTCCAGATGTCGCCGCTCGCCGTGCAGCCGCCGATCCTGGTGGCGGCGCTGCGGGAGGGGATGCTCCGGCTCGCGGGTCGCCACGGCGACGGCGCGATTCTCAACTGGCTGTCGGCCGGGGACGTGCGGCGCGTGGCGCCGATCGTTCATTCAAGCGGCCCAATGGGCGGCCATCCAGGCAGCCAGAGCAAGCAGATCGTGGCGCGGATCTTCGTGATCCCGTCGGCGGATCGGAGCCTCGCCCGGGCGATCGGTCGGCGGGCGGCCGCCGCCTATCTCACGGTTCCCGTCTATGCGGCCTATCACGAATGGCTCGGCCGCGGAGAAGCGCTGGCGAAGCTCTGGTCGCTCTGGAAATCCGGGGATCGCAAGGCAGCCGTCGAGGCGATTCCCGACGAGGTCGTCGACGATCTCGTGATCCACGGTGCGCCCGAAGAATGCCGCGAGCATGTCGAGCGCTACCGCCAGGCGGGCGTCACGACCCCCGTGCTGGCGCTCATGCATGCCGACGACTTGCGTACCGCCGTCCGGCAGCTCGCGCCAAAATAGGCTCAGGCCAGCGAAAAACGCCAGCGCTCGCGCGATTCCGCGACGAGCCGCCTCAGTCTGTGCCGTGGGCCGGCCGATGACACCCCCGAGTTTCGACCCCTGGGGTTTGGCGGAAGCATGGCGGAAAGTCCGATCACGGCGATGGCCCTTCGCGAGCTCGAGCAGCGCTCGCGCGGGCTGCCGCTCGAAGCGCAGATGCTGGAATGCGTGGATCTACTCCAGTCTCCCGAGCTGGTGGTGGACGACCTTCTGCGCAGCATCGAGCAGATCCGTACGGTGGGACCGGAGCGCGATCGGATCGAGCTCACGACCGACCAGAACGCCCGCAGCGAGGGCGCCTTCTTCTACCCGTCGCGGGAGCTCTTCGTGCGCGGCGACCGCTGCTCGTTCACCTGTCTCGCGACCTCGATCGAGATCCAGAAGGCTGGTGGCGCGCCCGTGACCCCGGCTCGGATCCGCTCGCCCCACGCGATCGACTACGCCGCCGTCACCTGCGAGGCGCGTCCGGTTCCAGTGCTGGGATTCACGGCCGCGAACGAGTCCGAGAGCGCCTATCCAATCCTGTTGCGCGCACTCGCGAGCCTGATCGAGCTGACCCGGCCGCGGCGCTTCGACCTGCTCGATCGCGAGATCTACCGGGGTCTGCTGGGTCCGGCTCCGGCCTTCGATCTGGCGCTCGTGCTGTGGGACGAGGAGGGGCCCGAGGATCCGCGGCGATCGCTCTGCGAGCTGTCTCGAGATCTGGCCGAGGTGCTGAAGAAGGCGCTCCGGTCGGAGCCGCGCTTTCCGCCGGTGCTGCTCGATTTCGTCTGTCTGCGGATGAACGCCAAACGCTTCGATGGTCGCCTGCGCTTCGCGTGGCGCGTGTAGCGGGGGCGGGCAGACGGCCATGGCGAAGCGCGTCCGGAGAAGAAGGCGAAGCGGCGATGTCTGGCTTGTCCTCGATGCGACGCTCGCGTGTGTCGCGGGCGGCGGCGCGAGCGGCGAATCCCTGCTCGACACACCGATCGCAGCCCTGCTGGGCAAGCCCTTTCCCGGCGCGATTCCCTTCGTCGATGGCGAGACGCTCTGCGAGGTCCTGCGCGGCGTCGCCGTGGGCTCGGCCGGCGCCGTGATGGTGGCAGAGCTGCGGGGGACGGGTCCAGCTCGCTGGCTCGAGCTGACGGTCTCGCCGACCTATGCGGAAATCGCGGGGAGCACGGGAGACGATCCGTCGCGGGCAGACGATCTGGACGGACTCCGGCTCGAGATCGGCTTCGAGGACGTGACGGCGCGGGTCGGTGAAGAGATGCGCCTGCGCGGCGCGCTCGCCGAGGAGCGGGAGATCGCCGGCTTCGCCGGAGAGCTCGCGCGGTGGTCGGACTCGGGCCTCGACCAGGCGCTCGCCGCGGGCCTCGAGCGGATCGCCCGACAGTTCGGTGCCGCGAGCGCCGCGGTCGTCGCCGATCCGAATGGGTCCATCGCCCCGCCCGCCCGCACGCTTCGCCATCCGATTCCCGCGCTGGCCCCGCCCCGGGCGCTCGAGCTCCTGTGGAGTGAGGAACGCTGCGGCAGCGCCGGGTCGGGGCGCCGGCTCGCCCGTTATGCGGAGCTCATCTCCGCACTGCTCGCCCGCCAGGATCAGGAGCGCCAGGCCCGCCCGAGCGAGGCGCGTTTTCGTGCCCTCGCCGACCACAGCCGCGACGGCATCTGCGAGATCGGGGAGGACGCGCGGGTGCTCTACGCGAGCCCGAGCTTTGCGGCGCTCTGCGGCGCCGCGCCGGAGCGACTCGTCGGATCCGAATTCCTGGCGGCGGTCCATGGCGAGGATCGGCGCCGCGTCGCCCAGCTGATCCGGCCCGGCGCCCATGCGCGGCGCCGCGGGGCCCTCGTCTATCGCCTGCGACACGGCGACGGGCGCGTGATCTCCGTCGAGTCGACGGCACGCGAGTTCGAAGGTCCTGACGCCCGCTCGCGCGTCGTCATCACGACCCGCGACGTGACGGAGCGGGAGCAGGCCCGTCTCGCCCTCGAGCGCCAGATCGAGCTCGAAACCCGGGTCGCCGAGCTGTCGCGCTTCTTCATCGATCTCGACGTCGACGCCACCAACGCCGGGCTCGAGAGCCAGCTCGCGGTCGTGGCCGGCCTGGCCGAAGCCCAGCACAGCTGGCTCTACTCCTTCACGACGGGGAAGACCGACCACGAGTTCTTCGATTGGTGGCGCGAGCGGGACGTCGCTCGCCTGCCGGACCTGCCCGAGCAGGCGGTGGCCTCGTTTCCGTACTCGACGCAGCTGATCCGGAACGGCCAGATCTACCACGTGCCGCGCATCGACTCGCTGCCGGCGGAGGCGGTCAACGAACGGCGCGACCTCGCGACCCGCGGCGTGCGCTCGATGCTCGGCATTCCGATCATGTCGGGTGGGCGCTTCGTCGGGTTCCTCGGCTTCGAGAACTACGAGCGCGAGACCCACTGGTCCGAAGAGACGATCATGCTCTTGCGGCTGGTGGGCGAGATCTTCTACTCGTGCCTGCGGCGTCGGCGCACGGTCGAGGATCTGCGCAACAGCCAGTCCCAGCTGTTACAGGCCCAGAAGATGGAAGCCGTGGGCACCCTTGCCGGCGGCATCGCCCATGACTTCAATAATCATCTCGCGGTGATGCTCGGCAACGCGCGCTTCCTGCGGCAGGAAGTCGAGGCCGACGCCGACGTGATCGCGGCGATCGAGGATCTCGAACGCTCGGCGGACCACTGTGCAAGGCTCACGCGCTCGCTGCTCGCCTTCTCGCGGCGGAGTCCCGTCGAGGTACTGCCGGTCGCGGTGTCCGATCTGGTGCGCGGCGTCGAAGGGCTCGTGAAGCCGCTGTTGCCGTCGAGCTTCGAGCTCGAGACGGTGCTTGGCGGAGCACTCGGGGAGTTCGCCGTCGACCAGGTGCAGATCCAGCAGGTGCTCGTCAATCTGCTCGTCAACTCCCGGGACGCGATGCCGGCCGGCGGGCGTATCCGGATGGCGGCGGAGCGGCGTCGACTGATTCCGACGGAGAGCTCCCTCGAGGGCCTCGATCCCCGGCGCGAGTACATCGTGTTGAGCGTGGCGGACCGTGGCTGCGGCATGGATACGGAGACGCTTCGCCGGGTCTTCGAGCCGTTCTTCACGACCAAGCCCGTTGGCCAGGGGACCGGTCTCGGGCTCGCGATGGCCTACGGCATCGTGCGCCAGAGCGGGGGCGCGATCGCGATCGAGAGCCGGGTGGGCGAGGGGTCGACGGTGCGCGTCTATCTGCCTGCGCGGACGAGCGAGCAGACGCGGCCTGCCGCCGACGGACCGACGACACGCGCGGGACGGCGCGGGCGGGTCGCGGTCCACGAGCCGGACTCCGCGCTGCGCGAGATGGTCTGCGAGGTGCTGTTGGAAGAGGGGTTCGAGGTGGTCGTCGCCCGCTCGCCGGAGCAGGTGTCCGAGCACGTGCGGCGCGCTTCGTCTGACGTCGCGCTGATCGTGGCCGCGATGCCGCGGCTGAGTCCTTCAGCGGATCAATTCGCCGAAGCCATGCGCGGCGGCGTGACCGGGCCGCCGGTGCTGGCCTTCGCCAACGTAGGGTACGCCGGGGTCGAGCCGCTCGATGCGGGGGTCCGGGTGCTGCAAAAGCCCGTGACGCGGACCCAGCTGCGATCGGCGCTCGAGCGCGCGTTCGCGGTCGCTGCCAGCGCCGCCGACAGCGAGGGGTGAAGTCGGGCCGCGAATCGCGGATGCTTCCGGCATGACGCGACCGGGACTTCGGCGAGGGACCAGCGAGATCATCGTGTTCGGCCGACATCCGGTCGAAGCGGCGCTCGTGTCGCAGCACGCAGAGGTCTCGCGCGCCCTGATCGTGCGTTCACGTCCACCCGCCGAACGCGAGACGATCCGAAAGCTCTGTAGCGCGCGCGACGTGCCCTTCGAAGAGATCTCCCGTCCGGCGATGGACAACGTCACGGGCGCCCCGCGCCATGATCAGGGCGTGGCTGCCCGCGTGCGGCTCTTGCGGGTGATGGAGCTCGAGTCCCTGATCGACGCGACGAAGGGCCGCGCGGCGCGCCAGCCGATGCGCGTGCTGGCCCTCGATGGTGTCACCAACTCCCAGAACGTCGGCATGGTCGTCCGCTCGGTCGTGGCGGCGGGGTTCGACGGCTTGCTCTGGCCGATGGTCGGACAGCCCTGGGTCAACGGGCTCGTCGTGCGCGCGGCGGTGGGATCGATCTTCGAGTGTCCGATCGCGCTGTGTGAGAGCCTCGCGGCGGGTCTGTCGCGGCTTCAGGGCGCGGGCTTCACCTGCTTCGGCCTCGACGCCGGGGCGAGTGAGTCGCTCTTCGATCGCGAAATGCCCCACCGCGCCGTCTTCGTGCTGGGCAGCGAGTCCCAGGGCCTCTCGCCGGAGGTCGCGGAGCTGCTCGACCAGCGCCTCTCGATCCCGATGCACGGCCCGGTCGAGTCCCTCAACGTGGCCGTCGCCGCCGGTCTCGTCTGCTATGCCGCGCGGGGCGCGTTGCGGCGGCCGGTGGGGGACTGAGCGGCTGCGCTCGGCCAGGATTTCCTTCGTCCGTCCCGATTCATCGGGATCCGCTCAGTCGGGCGCTCGCTCATTCGTGCCTTCGAGGAGCCAGATCTCGGGGGTCGAGCGACGGCCATCGGGTAGGACGTGCTCGATCGCGATGGCGTCGGGGCGGATGCGGGGGAGTGCCGTGGCGAGATCGATTGCGAGCGTGCGCCCCGGTGTCGGGTCGACGGCGAAGCGTGCGAGCAGGCGGCCTGTCCCGGCATCGGAGACGTAGATCTCCCCCTCGGCGCGCGCGGTCAGCACGCGCAACACGTCGTCTTCGGCGTCGTATGTCGCGACGACAGGTGCGGGGAGCCGGCGCTCGATGGCTTGCAGGTCGCTCGATTTCGGCGACTCGTCCAGGCCCGTCACGCCGTAGTCGGTGTGGGCGAGGGGGAGTGGTTGGAGGCCGAAGTCGAAGCGGGCGTCGCTGGCGGAGCGCGTCTCGGCGAGGCGCAAATAACGCTCACCGTCGAAGCGCCACAGCACGAGCGACCGCGGCGCCGCGGGATCGAAGCCGGTGGCCCGAAACGTCGTCGCCTCGAGCGGCCCATTCGGCGAATCGAGCACGGCGCGGATCGACCCGGAAGCACTCGCGCTCGCGTCGGCTATCGCGAGCGCGATGGCGAGCATGCCCAGGATCCCGCGCACGCGGGCCCGGTGTCCACTCCGGGCAGGCCGCGCATGAGATCGCTCGCGCGTTCCCGTCAGTCCAATGCGTTGATACGCATGCCGCATACTGCTCCTTCCGGTAGGCCCGCGCTGAAATACGCGTCGGGGCCGTCGAAATCGATGCCCGGCTCGCCCGGGCGGATCAGGACGCGATCGATGGCGCGCAGGCGATCTCCGGACTCGGCGACGAGCGGGGCTGCCACCTTCTGCACGCGCTCGATCCGCAAGACCGTGTCGAGGTCGAGGGACGTCGCCCGCGACGCTGGCAGCGACAGCGCGAGTACCGAGATCGTCCCGTCGCAGAAATCCGATGTCGCTCCCCAGGCCGCATCGCGCGAGAGCGAGACCGAGGTCTGGGTCGTGCACTCGCCCGGCGCAGGACCGTCGGCCCGGCTGGGCAGCACGAACGGATCGCTCGCCGAATACAAACGCGCGTCGGGATAGTCCGGATCCGAGCCGTCGAGGACGATCGGAAGGGTCTCGGGTCCCAGGCCAAGGGCCGGGTCGTCGAGGGCCGCGAGGTCGATCCCAAAGAGCGCACGGCTGGTCGCGGCGCCGGCGAGGGCGATGCGGCGGGTCGAGTCGATCGCGAGCTCGGAGAAGCCGAGACCCGCACGGCCAAGCGGAATCGTCGCGATCAAATCGAGCGTCTCGGCGTCGATCACGTCGATCGAGGCGTCACTGCGGACGAGATCCGATCCGGTGCCGAGGGCGATCGCGCCGGTGAGCCCGACGAGCAGAAGGTCGCGGCCGCCTAGGGTTCGATAGGCGGTGACGCTCGTCGGGTTGTAGCCCGAGAGCAGGATCACACTGCGATCGGGGTCGGGACGCGTACGCGGCGGGGCGCTCGTATCGTCGTAGTCGAACACGAGGAGCGTGCCCGGCGCGAACTGCGCCTGGGAGGAGCGCAGCAGGTTCGAGGTCGCGACGAACAGGCGGCCTCGGGCCCGGGCAACGCCGGCCGTGAAGCCGCTGACGAAGCCGGCGCGCGTGCCATCGCAAGAGGTCGAGGGGCCGATCGGATCGCCGAGTGAGTCCGATAGCCCGCTGTCGTAAACGCAGGCTCGCGTCGAGATCGCCGTTCGCACGGGTCGATCACCCGCTGCCGGCCAGAAGGGCCAATCCGACGGCTCGAATGTCGCGCTCGCGACGGCGGGATCGAGCTCGACCTGGAGCAGCGCGTTCGTGCGGGGATCGACGAACACGACCTGCTCGTAGCCCGAAGTCGAGAGCGCGATGCGCGTCGCGTCGACGGCAAAGAGATTCCCGGCGACGGGCGAGAAGCAGCGGAATCCCTCGCTGTCGCTGCGGCAGGCATCGGCCTCGCCGTCCGAATCGCTGTCGACCCGCGCGATTCCACCGCAGCGCGCGCAGGGGACAGCGGGAAAGCCAGGGATCGTGTCCCGGGCGAGCAGCCGCGGCGGCTCGCGGTCGAGGTCGAGTCCGAGGATCGCCGTGGGGACGACCTGGCCCACCGCCGCTTCGCCGCCGTCGCCCGGCAAGAGCACCAGATCTGACGGAAATCCGCCGTCGAACCGGATGCACTCGCTCGTGTTGCTGAACTCGATCGTCGGGGATTCTCCGTCGCTGGCGTCGCCGGCGCAGCCGCCGATGCTGAGGGAGAGGGCGAACGCGAGGACGCGCACGGCCGCGAACAGGATTCCACATCGCTCGCTCGCTTCCATCAGAACACGCCCTCCAACGCCACCGCGAAATTGCGTCCCGGCCGCGGGAAAAAACGACCGTCTCGGATCGATTCGTTGCCGAGATTGCGTCCGCGCACGCTCAGCCAGAGCGATTTCGAGACGCGCTCGAAAGGCAGCCACCCGATCCCTGCAAGATCGACGCTCGCGCTCGCATCGTAGGTGGTGCGGGACGGGAGACTCGCCGCGCCGCCGCCGGAGACCGGGATGCGCCCGGTGTAGTGG
>JANNQH010000204.1:0-2180 GCA_031400655.1 Deltaproteobacteria bacterium
CGATAGATCGTGTTCGCCTGGAACGGCACCGAGATCAGGTTGGCCACCGGATTCTGGGTCTGCCTCGCCAGGTCCGATTCGGAGTCCTGTGCGGCGGCATTCGCGGCTGCGAGCACGACCGCCAGTCCGGACAGCCAGCGCGTCGCACGCTTCAGACATTCATTCGATGAGTGTCGCATCAACGACCCCTCCTTGTTCAATGGCGAGACTATCCGAGGCGGGGCTGGAACATTCAAGGGCGATTCCCTGTGAGCTCAGCTGGGGCGCAGGCGCAATTCACGAGAAAAGCAGGCGCGACGCGTGGCGCGACGGCGCGGTAACGTCCTGCTCGATCCAGCGCGAGGGCGCCTTGCAGCGACAGTGTTCCTGAATCCGAGCCCCGAGCATCCCATCAAAGCGGAGATCCAGCCCGATGAATCGCGTCTTCTTCAACCATCTCGGACAGACCATCACTGACATCGCCCGCTCGCGGCGCTTCTACGAGGGCCTGCTCGGCTTCAAGTTCTGGTGGGACTTTGAAGCGCCCGACGAGCTCGCGAGCAAGGTGTTGATGGTGCCCTCGCCGTGCAAGCTGACGGCGACCTATCTCTGGCGGCCCGACATGGTGATGAACCTGATGCATTTCGGAGAGCCGGCGGCGCGCAAGGCCTATCGTGCGCGCCGGCTCAACGAGCCCGGGCTCTCCCATCTCGCGCTGTCGGTCGAGGATGTGCCGGCGCTGCTGGCGCAGGTCGAGTCGTTCGGTGGGCAGGTCCACTACGAGAGCCGCGGCGCTGAGAGCGCCTGGGGTCAAACGATCTACATCCGCGATCCCGACGGCCAGCTGATCGAGATCGTGACGATGGCCTGGCGCGAGAAGCTGCCGCCGACGCCGGTCTGAGCCGGCCGGCGGATCGCGTTCCGTTTGATGAGGTCGGACCTGTCGGCTACATCTCGCGCTCCGGTCGAACCAGTGAGGGAACGTCCATGGCCGATCTGCTCGAAAAGATCATGAAGTACGCGGGCGCGAAGGGGACGCTCGTCCTGCGCGGCGAGCTGCCGCCGTGCAAGGGCCAATACCGGATCGTCTCCGTCGACGACCACCTGGTCGAGCCACCCGACGTCTTCGACGGGCGCCTGCCCGCGCGGCTTCAGGCGCGTGCGCCCCGGGTCGTGCGCGACGACGCCGGGATCGACTACTGGGTCTTCGAGGACGAGCGCGTCCCGCTGCTCGGCGCGGACGCGATCCGAGGCTGGGAGCCCGGCAAGGGCTACCTCGGACCGGTCAACTTCGACGAGCTGCATCCCGCCGTCTGGAACATCCGCGAGCGTGTGCGCCACATGGACGCGATCGGTGTCGAGGCCTCCCTGTGTTTTCCCTCCGCGCCGTTCGGTTTCGCAGGCTGGCGCTTTCTGCGCATCAAGGACCGTGAGCTCGGTCTCGCGTCGTTGCGCGCGTTCAACGATTGGGTCCTCGAGGTGTGGGCCGGGTCATATCCGGGTCGCATGATCCCCTGCCAGCTCTCCTGGCTCGCCGACCCGGTCGTCGCCGCGGACGAGATCCGCCGCAATGCCCGACGTGGCTTCACGGCCGTGTCCTTCAGCGAGAACCCGGAGAAGCTCGGCCTGCCGTCGCTCTACAGCCGCGAGTGGGATCCGTTCTTCCGGGCCTGCGAGGAGACCGGGACAGTCGTCAACCTCCACGTCGGCTCTTCGTCCGAGACGATCGTGCCCTCCCGGGATTCGAGCCCCGCCGTGCTCGGTGCGCTGTTTCCGATCAACGGCATGGCGACGGCGGCCGACTGGCTCTTCGCCGGAATCCCCGTCCGGTTCCCCGATCTCAAGATCGCGATGTCGGAAGGCGGCATCGGATGGGTGCCCATGCTCATCGACCGCATCGATTATATGGCGCGAGTACTCGACTACCGCGCGGACTTCGGCCCGCTCTCGCCCGTCGACGTCCTGCGTCGGAATTTCTGGTTCACGACGTTCTCGGACCCGTCGACCCTTCCATTGCGAGAGATGATCGGGGTGGACCACATCATGTTCGAGACCGACTACCCGCATACCGACTCGAGCTTCCCCGAGACTCAGGATCTGCTCGCCGGACAGGTCTGCGACATGTCCAAGGAGGAGATCGAGCTGATCACCTTTCGGAACGCGGCTCGCCTCTATCGCCTCGAGATCGCGACGATGGCGTG
>JANNQH010000205.1:0-1819 GCA_031400655.1 Deltaproteobacteria bacterium
CGTCAGCTTCGCCCGCCCGTTCTCGACCTGGATGCCGGGCGTCGTCACCGACTCGCCCGCAACCAGCGGAATCTCGAGCACGATCGGCCCGTCCGCCGGCGCGATGCGCCGGATCCCGGTCTGCGTCCGCCAGCGAAGCCCGAGCTCGAACTGCCGGGTCAGCTCCACGAAGGGCAGGATCGTCGAGGGCGCGAGCGTCTCGGTCGCGGTCGCGACCGGTGCTCGTCCCGCTTCGCGAACGAATTGCAGGGCAGCGACCGCCGAGCCGTCGGGCCCGATGCCCACCACCGCATAGCCCCGAGGCGCCGTCGCAAGCAGCGTGCGACGGGGCGCGAGCGGAAGCGGGAGCTGGACCGTCTCCTGCGGCGGCATGGCCCCTTCGAGCACGACTTCGTGGGCGCCGCGCGGGAGACGCAGCCACAAGACGCCACTCGCATCGCGCCGGATCGCCCCCGAGCGACTGCCATCGACGAATACCGTTTCGGGTAGCCAGCTCGACTCCCCCAGTCCGCCACCGGGAAGCGGTACGCCCGTCTCCTCCCGGGCCTCGAAGGCCGCGAGCAGCCGCAGTCGCTCGGGGGTCACATCGACCTCGAGCCGAGACAGGGCAGCACAGCTCGGTGCACATTTTGGATTCTCGAGCAGCCGATCGCGCAGCGCGTCGAGCATGTCGGGGGTCGGCATGTCTGCGCGTGCCGGCGTCGCCGCGACCACACCTGCGCCGAGACCTAACACAGTCGCGAGCGCGAGCAGCGCCGCCGGCGCCCCGCCGAAGCGCGTCCCGAGCGGCCCGAGTCCGGCGCCAGAGAAGAACTGCGCGCGCCAGCCGCGCACGAAGAGCCCCGCCAGCCCGATCAGCAGCGCGACGCGCAGGATCGCGAGCAGGCCGCTCGCCCACGGCGGTATCAGCCAGAGCCCCAGCACCTGATCGCGGGTCACTGGCCCGCTCCAGGAGAGATCGACGCGCTCCCAGGTCCAATCGGGCCGCCCCGGCCCCGTCGGCACGATCGCGGAAGGATCGGACTCGAAGGCAGTCGTCCTGCTGGAACGAAGTCCGCCGCCCGACGCGTCGTATTCGGCCAGGTCGCTCAGCTCGGCCGCCATGGCGCGCGGGCGAATCTCTCTCCGCTTCGGCGCGCTCTCCGCCATCAGCGCTGCCTCATCGAACTCCGCCCCCCCGTCGGCGGCATTCTCCAGCGACGAGACGACTGCGTCGGGCCGCATACTCACGAGATCCATCAGCTCCATCCCGCCACCCATGCGCGGCTCCGAGAGCGCCGGAAAGAGTCCGCCGCGCAGCTGCGCCACCGCGAACGGCACCGCCAACACCACCAGCACGACGGCGACGAGCCCCTGCACGATCTGCACGCCGCGCGCGAAACGGCCCTCCGCAACGGCGCGCCGCAGGGCCTCGATCACGGCCAGCACGAGCCAGATTCGCGCCGGGGCACCGGGCTCGTTCCAGACGAGGACGAGCGTCGCGAGCGCCCAGGCGGCGCCCTTCGCCCCGAAGAGCCGACCGCTCACCACCGTCATCAACAACACGAAGAAAACCGACAGCAGATTCCAACGCGACAGCCAGGTCGAGCTCGCCGCATCGACGCCGCTCGCGTGGAGCAAGCGATAGCCCGGCGGCAGCCACAGCGTTCCAGAGAGCTGGTCGACATCGTGCTCCCAGCCGACCGCCGCGAGCCGGCGTGGACTCGTCGGGATCCGGCTGTCGGCGTCGAGGGAGAGGCCTCCGAGAGTGGTCTCGACGCCGAGCTTCTCGCCCTCGGCGCGGCGGGTGATCGGCTGATCCACGCCGCCGATCGCGACG
>JANNQH010000206.1:0-2895 GCA_031400655.1 Deltaproteobacteria bacterium
CCTTACCCCCGCGCGACCGACAACCCCGCATACCCCGTCTGCCGCGCCACACTCTCATGCATCATCTTCACGCCAGGCTCATTCTTCCCGATCACGACACTCCCATGTGCCCCGTGCCGAAGCCCGCGCCCGCACCCTTCCCACACCGGCTTATCCTGCCGGACCGCGACCGCCGCCCGAGCCGCCATCTCCTGCGTTGAAGGCAACCCCGCCGGCGCCTCGAGAATCGGACTGATCCAGCCGTACCGGAACACAGCCTCGGAAGGCGTCTCGCCCGGCGAAAGATCCGCGTAGATCAACCCGTAGTATTCGTGCGCGAGCAGCAGCCCCGGCGAGATCCACCAGACACACGCCACGAGCTCGTTCGAATTCCACGCCGCCTCGGGCGTCGCACGAATCCGAGCGACGTCGGCCCGCGTGAACATTGGCAACACCCAGCGAACATGCGGCCCGACCGCGTCGAAGAACCCGAGATCGAGATCGAGCGCCTGCGGATTCGTCGCGAACGTCCCGGTATGGACGAAGGGAACGTGGAGCCCCTCGAGCAGCCCTTCGGTCACCGACTTCCAATTCGTCGCGAGCGGCTCCTCGGGCAGCGCATTGAAATACGTCATGCGTTCGGCACCGATCGACGCGATCTCCGCGTCGAGGGCACCGAGATGGGTCGCGACGTCGATCGGATGACCGGGCCGCAGCACGACCCAGACGAATCCGTGGCGCTCCTCGCTCGGAAGCTCGACGAGGCCCATGCCGCCGAAGTCGAGGTCCTTGAAGCGATCGCGGAGCGGCATTCCGGTCAGCCGTCCCTTCGTGTCGTAGGACCAGCCGTGGTAGGGACAGAGGAACGCGCGGGCATTGCCACAGCCCCGAGCGGGCTCGGCGCCGCGGTGACGACAGTAATTGAGAAAGGCGTGCGCCCTGCCCTCTCCGTCGCGGGTCAGGAGGATCGATCGCCCAACCGCCATGCGGACGTGATAGTCGTGGGGCTTCTCGATCTCGGTCGAGGCGAGGAGCGCTAACGGCGACATCTCGAAGAGCTCGCGGTCGTGCGCGGCAACGGCCTCGCTCGAGTAGGCCTCGAGCGGCACGTGGAGATAGCCGTCGGCCAGCTCCGGTGATTGGCGCTCGACAATGTCGAGGGCGCGCTTCACGTAACCGATCGCCACGTCGCGGATCATCCGGGCCTCCCGTCTCGGGCGTCGGGGCGAATCGTCGCGCGATCCACTCATCCCATTCCGACACCGCCTCTAGTCATACCGCCTCGGCTTCCGCCTCGCCGCCTCCCATTGCGCGAGGTACCGACAACGGACGAGAATCCCTGGTACGAAATGGAACCGCTGCTCCCCGACCACGATGCCTATTCTCCGCGTGAGATCGCTCGCCGAGTCGAGCAGCTCGGCGTCGCAAAGACGCGGAGCGATGTCGCGACCCTGCTCGTCCTGGCGGTCCTGGCGGGCGCCTTCATCTCGCTCGGCGCCCTCTTCTTCACCGTGGTGGTCACCGGATCGAGCCTCGGCTTCGGCATCACCCGCCTGCTCGGTGGCCTCGCCTTCTCGCTCGGCCTGATTCTCGTCGTGGTGGGCGGTGGCGAGCTCTTCACCGGCAACAACCTGATCGCAATGGCCTGGGCGAGCGGCCGGATCACTTCCCGACAGGTCGTGCAAAGCTGGCTTCTGGTCTACGTCGGCAATGTGATCGGATGCCTCGGCACCGTCGCTCTCGCTCTCTGGGCCAACGTCGACGCTCTCGGCGCCGGAGCCGTCGGCGACTCCGCGGTCGAGATCGCACGTTCGAAGGCCGCATTGAGCTTCGGCGAAGGCTTCGCGCGCGGGATTCTCTGCAACGCGTTCGTGTGCCTGGCCGTCTGGCTCGCGATGGGGGGCCGCAGCGTAACCGACAAGATCCTCGCCATCCTCTTTCCCATCACGGCCTTCGTCGCGATCGGCCTGGAACATTCGATCGCCAACTGGTTCTTTCTGCCCTATGGACTCGCGCTGGCGGCAACAGGCGCGATCGCGCCGATCGACATCACGCGCAATCTTGCGGCGACGACGATGGGCAACATCGTCGGCGGAACGCTGCTCGTCGCGACCGTGTACTGGTTCGCCTATCTGCGAGCCGAGCCGCGGCCTCGCAGTCCCTCCGCCTGAACGGCGGGATCGGCGGGGCGCGATCCGGGCCCTAGCGCCGGCTCTCCAGATAGTCGAGCGTCCGCTGGTCCGCCCCCGCATCACACGGCAAGATCGCCGCGACGAAGTCCGTGAGCCCCGCATCGCGCATCCGAGCGAGGCCGGCGTCGAGGACCTTCTCGTCGCCGACGAGCGCGAGATCCGCGGGCCCTGCGAGCCCCTCGCGATCGAGCATCGCGCGGTAGGACGGGAGATGGCCGTACATGACGAGATTCTTGGCGGTCCACTCGCGCGCAGCGGCCGGATCGGCCGTCAGCGCGATCGGAATGCCAGCCGCAATCCGCGGTGCGGGACGTCCCGCCGCGCGAGCCGCAGCCGTCAGCTTCGGAGCGACATGCGTCTCGACGGTCTTCGCGCCCGTCATCCAGAGCACCGTCCCGTCCGCGAGCTCACCCGTCAGCTTCAACATCGCGTCACCCATCGCCGCGATCAGCAGCGCCGGCGGCGGTGTCGTGATCGAGAGCGTCGTAGCGACCCGGTAGACCTCGCCCGCGTACTTGACCGGCTCGCCGCGCATCAACGGACTGAGCACCTCGAGGTACTCGCGCATGTGGCGCGCCGGCTTCTCGTAGGAAAGGCCAAACATGTCCTCGATCACGAGCTTGTGCGAGAGCCCGATGCCGAGGGCGAAGCGCCCGCCCGCCGCCATGTTCGCGGTCATCGCCTCCTGCGCCATCGCGAACGGGTGTCTCGGATAGGTCGGCAC
>JANNQH010000207.1:0-1721 GCA_031400655.1 Deltaproteobacteria bacterium
TTCTCGACACCGACGATGATGTTGAGCTCGCTCGAGCCCTGATCGATCATGCGGATATTGACGCCCGCGTCCGCAAGCGCGCGGAACAGCTGCGCCGCCGTACCGGGCTGATGGCTCATGCCGCGGCCCACGGTCGCGACCAGCGCGATGCCCGCGTTGACCTCGATCGAGTCCGGCGCGCAGACTTCGCGGATCTCTGCCAACAGCCGGTCGAGCTTGCCCTCGACCGCGTCGCTCTTGAGAACGATCGAGAGGGTGTCGATCCCGCTCGGCAGATGCTCCCAGGAGAGGCCGTGGCGCTCGAGCACGCCGAGCAGGCGCCTTCCGTAGCCGATCTCGGCGTTCATCAGCGTCTTCTCGAGAGCGATGATCGTGAAGTCCTTGCGCCCGGCGATGCCCGTCACGCGCCCGGCGGGGGCGCCGTCGTGGCCTGTGGCGGTGATGCGGGTACCCGGGGCTTCGGGATCGTTGGTATTGAGAATCTGGACGGGAATCCCGGCGATGCGGACCGGGAAGATCGCCTCTTCGTGGAGCACGGTGGCTCCCATGTAGGAGAGCTCGCGCAGCTCGCGATAGGTGATCGAGGCGATCGTCGCCGGCGAGTCGACGATGCGCGGGTCGGTCATCAGCAGGCCCGAGACGTCGGTCCAATTCTCGTAGAGCTCGGCCGCGACGCCGCGGGCCACGATCGACCCCGTCATGTCGCTGCCACCGCGCGAGAACGTCTTGATGCTGCCATCGGGCAGCGCTCCGTAGAAGCCGGGCACGACGCCCTCGCGCTCGCGGGTGAGCCGGTCGGCAACTCGAGCCTGGGTCTCTTCTGAAAGAAAACGTCCGTTCGTGTCGAACAGGATCATGTCCGCGGGATCGACGAAGGGTCGGTCGAGCAGGCGCGCCACGATCAGGCCGCAGAGGTACTCGCCTCGGCTCGCAGCGTAATCGGGGCCGGCGCCTGCGAGGATCCTGGCGTGGACCTCCGCGAGGGCGGGGCCGAGGTCGTAGGAGAGGCCCAGATCCGCGAGGATCTTGCGGTAGCGCTCGGAGATCAGGTCGAAGATCTGGTCGAACGAGAGGCCCTTCGGATCGGACTTTCGCGTCGCGGCGTCGGCGCGGTAGAGCAGGTCGGTCACCTTCTCGTCCGCCGAGAAGCGCTTGCCCGGCGCAGACGGGACGACGAAGCGCCGATCCGCGCGCGCCTCGACGATCGCTCGCACCTTTCGCAGCTGGTCCGCATCGGCCACGCTGCTACCGCCGAACTTACAAACCCGGATGCCCATCACGCCCCGCCTGGAGGGTCGGCTCGCCCGCGAGCCTCGCCCGAAAATCGGCGGGGTAGTGTAGTGGGAAGGGCTCTCGGATGAAAGAAGCTTTGCGCGGTAGAGCAGGCGCGGCGGTCGGCAGGAAGCGTCCGATAGACTCGGCCTGCCATGGCTTATCACGAAAAGGCTTCCCAAGAAAAGGCTTCCCCTGAATCCGGGGATCGCGGTTCGATGCGCCTCGACGCCTACCTCTCGCGGGCGGGGCTCGCCTCCCGGCGTGAGGCGCGCGAGGTGATTCGGCGGGGAGAGGTCCGGGTCGACGGCGTGGTCTGTCGGGAGCCGGCCACCCGGATCGAGGGGCAGGAAATCACGCTCGCGAATGGCGCCGTGACGCCCCCCGGCGCGGTCCAGGACTACCTCTTCCACAAGCCGATCGGCCTCTCCTGCAGCCGCGACGAGCGC
>JANNQH010000208.1:0-2800 GCA_031400655.1 Deltaproteobacteria bacterium
CGCACGATGTTGTAGTACGGCTCCGCGAGGGCCCGCGGCACCCGATTCGCCTCCTTGAATGCCGCGACCCCGAGCGGCACTGCGATCCGCGGCGGCTGGGGAATCTGACTCCCCCGCGCGAAGGTCTCGTAGTACATCCGCAGCGAGGGACCGATCGAGCGCGTGACCCAGTAGAGCATGATCGTCGTCAGGATCTGGTCATTCGTGTAGCGCTGTGAGAGCACGCGGCGCCCGGCCTCGTCCTCGATGTCGCTCCAGCGCCACCATTTCTCGAGGATCAAGGCGGCGAGACCGACGGGCGAATCCGTGAGCGCGAACGACGCGGTCTGCGGCTTCGTCCGCTGCAGATGGACATAGCCCCACTCGCGATCGCGATAGTCGAGCACGCCCTGCCACCAGACGCGCTCCTCCGGCGAGAGCGCGGCGACATCGATGGGCGGAGCCAGCATGTTGACGTGGAGCCCGATCAGCTTGTCGGGATGTCGGGCGCCCAGAGCGGTCGTCACCGCCGATCCCCAATCGCCCCCATGCGAGCCGAAGCGCGGATAGCCGAGCTTCGCCATCAACTGCACCCAGAGGTCCGCCACCTGCCCTGCCCCGAAGCCGCGCCGGGTCGGCGGGCTCGAGAATCCGTAGCCGGGGAGCGAGGGCACGACGACGTCGAAGCCCGCCGCGGTCAAGGGCTCGACCAGGGCCGAGAGCTCGTAGAAGCTGCTCGGCCAGCCGTGGGTCAGGACGAGGGGCATGATCGGCTTCGATCGGTTCTGCGCCCGGGCGTGGATGCAGTGGACCGTCGCGCCGTCGAGCTCGACCATGAATTGCGGGAAGCGATTGAGCTCGGCTTCGCGCGCACGCCAATCGAAGCGCTGGCGCCAGTGGTCGACGAGGCTCCGGAGCTCGGCGACGTCGGTGCCGTAGTCCCAGCCCGCGTCGTCGAGGGTCTGCGGCCAGATCGTCGCGTCGAGGCGGCGCGAGAGATCGGCGAGGACCTCGTCGGGAACCGCGATCGAAAAAGGCCGGATGCTCATCGGGTTGCCTCGCCCTCGTTCGTCGACCCGATTCTGACGATCGCACACTCCGCCGCCGATCGGCCCGCGCTGTGCGGGCGCGCCGAGCAGGTCTATCTTGACCCGCTCGAGCAAACGGCAGAGACGGAGGAACGATGAGCACGAACGACAGAGCCAAGACGTCGAGGGCACCCGCCGAAGTCAAGGTCGGCACCGTGCTGGTGAGCCTGCTCGATCCCAATCACGGCCACGAGGTCGCCTTCAACCGCTGGTACGAACGCGATCATTTCTACTCGGGCTGCATGGTCGGCCCGCATTTCTTCTCGGGCCGCCGCTTCGTCGCGACCCGAGCGCAGAAGGACGTGCGCCTGCCCGCGGAGGGCTCGATGCTGCCCGACGTGCGAGCCGGCTCCTATCTCGCGCTCTACTGGATCCTCGGCGGCCACCACGACGAGGCCCAGGCCTGGGCGACGGAACGGGTGAAGGCGCTTCACGACCACGACCGCATGTTCAGCATGCGAAAGCCCGTCCACGCCGGCTTCTACGCCTCGCGCTTCGCGGTCTCCCACGACCCGGACGGTGTACCGATCGAGGTCGCCCTCGAACATCCCTATGCCGGCGTCGGGCTGACGCTCTTCGAGGCGAGCGAGTCGGCGGGCCGTGAGAAGCTCGCCGCTGCTTTCCAGGACGGGATGCTTCGCGATTCGCTCGCCCGCACCGGCCCCTCCCTCTGCCTCGTGACGGAGCCGCTCCCGATCGGCGACGACATGCCCGCCTACGTCGAGCGGCCGAAGGGCCTCGAACGGCGGATCCTGCTCGTCACCTTCTATCCAGAAGACCCGGCACAGACGATGCCGGGCTGGACCCGACGACTCTCGGAGCAGGTCGAGAAGGCGGGGCTCGGTCGGCTGCTCTTCTCGGCGCCCTTCATCCCGACGATCCCGGGGACGGATCGCTATGCGGACGAGCTTTGGTAGGCCGCGAGTCGAGCAGCCACCGGCTCGCGGTCCTCGGGCTCGCATCCGTCGGCCTCGCGGCCCTGATGGGCGCCCCCGCCCTCGCAGCTGAGTGGGAGACGGTGAGCGAGTGGGCTTGTGAGGCACGGATCTGCCAGCGCGTTTCCCAGCGCGGTGTCTACCTGACGCTCGAGCTGCAAAGCCGTCTCGAGCAGCCGACCTACATCGTGCTCGAGCCCGTCGACCTCTCGAACGTGAAGCCCCTCGAGACCACGCCCTTCGTACTCCGCCTCGCGCCCGGCGAGACCCGGACTGCAGGCCAGCTCGCCATCCAGGACGTCAAGAAATCCCACGCCTATCGAACAAAATGGCGAGTACTGCCCGGGGATCCGCACGCCGTCCACGATGATCGCTGGCACTACCGCATGCCCTTCGGCGGCACGAGCCCGATCACGGTCAGCCAGGGCTACGACGGCCCATTCTCGCACAACGGTCTCGGCGCCTACGCCCTCGATTTCCCGATGCCCTCCGGAACGCCGATCCTCGCCGCTCGCGGTGGATCGATTGCCGAGGTGATCGACGACAAGCTCGAGAGCCGCATCCGGACCGGGGAGAACGAGGGCGACAACCGGGTCGTGATCGAGCATGCCGACGGCAGCTTCGCGATCTACGCACACCTGCGTCACGGCGGCCCCGCCCGCGTCGGCCAGCACGTCGAATCCGGGGACCTGATCGGCCTCTCGGGGGACACCGGCTTCTCGACCGGCCCCCACCTCCACTTCGAGGTCTACACGATCCGCAGCGACGGCAGGCGACAGACCCTCCCCGTGCAATTCT
>JANNQH010000209.1:0-24032 GCA_031400655.1 Deltaproteobacteria bacterium
GAACGCCTCGAGCTCGAGCGGCAGGTAGCGCGCGAACTCGCTCCGGCGACTGCCCGGGAAGATTCCGAGCAGGGGGACGTCTTGCGGGAGGCCAAGCGCACGCCGAACCCCGCGCCGCCGCTCGGCCGGCGTCGTCCCGCTGGGCTCGGCGCGCCGCGCCTTCGCAAATGCGTCGACCACAGGATGCCCGTAGTAGTCGACCGTGACGCCGAGCTGCGCATAATGGTCTCGTTCGAAGGGAAGGCAGACGGTGATCCGATCGGCGCGGGCGGCGAGCCGCTTGATGCGACCGGGGCGCCAGGCCCAGACCTGGGGTGCGATGAAGTAGAGGATGCGGGCGTCGCTGGTCCGCTTCACGCGACCCGCAAAGGGCAGATTGAAGCCCCCGGAATCGACGAGTACGACGAGCTCGGGGCGGGTCGCTTCGAGGCTGCGGGTGAGTCGCCGCCAGGCGCGGGCGATCCGGCCGAGCTCCGGAATCAGCTCGACGATGCCGCCCACTGCGAGCTCGCGCTGATCGACGACGATCTCGACGCCTGCCGCTCTCATCTTCTCTCCGCCAAGGCCGACGAAACGCGCGCCCGGAAGCCGCGCCCGAATCGCTTCGACGAGGGCAGCCGCATGGACCTCTCCAGAAAGGTCACCCGCCGACAGCAGAATCGTGACCACCGCCCGCTCCCGTCTCGCCCGCACGAATCGCGGCGCGCACGCGCTCCACCCAGCGCAGGGCGGCGACCCCGACCCGCCCATCGTTCTCGGGCGGCTTGCGCGACTGTGCCGCCTCGACGAAGCGGCGCCACTGGATCCCGAGCGGATCGAGCGCGCCGGGTGAAGAGACCTGCGCGTCCCCCCCGACGAGCAGATCCACCTGCTGCGTCCCGAGACTGCCCTCGATCTCGAGCCGCCGTTCGCGCCGCCCATGGATCCGGCTCGCTTCGAGCCGCACCACACAGCCGGATCGAAAGCGCAGCACGACCTCCGCCTCGTCGATCCCATTCTCGCTTCGCCCCCGACCGCGCGCCTCGAAGGACTCCACCTCACCAGCGAGCGCCCGCGTCACCCAGTCGAGATCGTGGAGCATCAGGTCCTGCACCACATCGATGTCGAGCCCCCGCTCGCCCGGCGGCTGGAGACGCTGCACACGGATCATGCGCGGCACCCCGGCGCGCGCGAGGGCAGTGCGCCAGAGTGGGTTGTACCACTCGACGTGTCCGACCTGCAGGATCCGCCCGAGCGTGTCCGCGCGCTCGACCAGCCGCACGCCGTCCTCGACCCTGCTCGCGAGGGGCTTCTCGACGAGGACATCCAGCCCTGCCTCGACGAGCATGAGCGCGGTCTCGACGTGCGCCGCGGTGGGGACGGCGACGATCGCGACATCGACGTCGCGCAGCCGGCGCAGATCGTTGACGGCCGCGATGCCGTACTCGCACGCCAGAGGCTCTGCACGCACGGCGTGGCGGTCAACGATCGCCGCGAGCACACAGTCGCGATCGCTTGCCGAGCTTCGCGACACGGTCCGGGCGTGCAGCCGGCCCATCGGTCCGGCGCCGACCACTGCGACACGCAGACGCGTCACGGGCCGATCCGATCCGGCGCGAAGGCGGTGCAGGCGATCCCGGCGCGCTCGGCCGCGCCCTGCGTCTGCTCGCGGTCGAGAATCAGCGTCGCGCTGGCTTCGACGGCGAGGCAGCTGGCGCCCGCCTCGACCATCGCCGCGATTGTGTCGGGCCCCACCGCGGGGAGGTCGAAGCGGCGGTCCTGGCCCGGCCTCGCGCCCTTCACCACGGTGGTTCCGGGGCCTGCCAGGCGCCCGGCTCGGCGGATCGTCTCGTCGGTGCCCTCGACGGCTTCGACGGCGACGACGCAGCCCCGCTTCACGACCACGCATTGGCCGATGCCGCAGACACCGATCGCCGTCAGGGCGCGCCGACCAAAGGCGAGGTCCGCCTGCTCGAGCTGCGTGAGCGATCGATTCGACCAGGGACCTTCCGCGGCGATCAGCATCGCGAGGGCCAGGTCCTGGCGAGCGATCTCGAATCCCCGTCCCTCGAGCCAGCCGGCGAGGGCGCCGAACAGCGCGCCGTCCTCCCAGAGCGCAACCCCGGCGAGCAGGGCCGCCGCGGCGCGATCCGGCTCGACGCGGCCGGATCCGTCGAACAGCGCCTGTTTGGGAATCGAGCCCACGAGCAAGACGCGCTCGACCTGCATCGAACGCAGGGATTCGGCCGCTGCCTCGAGCTGGCCGAGCTTCTGCCAGCGGATCAGGTCGACCTCGTCGGCGAGCGATGCGTCGGTCAGCCCGTCGAACGCGAGGACCGCCACCGGGATGCCGGAATCGCGCATGGCGCGCGCCGCCTCGCTCGGCAGGCGCCCGCAGCCGGCGATCATTCCGAGGCGGGAGACCGGGTCGCGTTCTCGCATAACGCCTCAGCGACAGAATCCGCGCTCGGTCTTTCGCAGGAAGGAGACGAGTCGTTCCACCTCGGGCACCGCCCCGATTTCCGCGTCGACCCGGGCGAGCGCCGGCTCGAGGCGCAGCTTCGAATGGAAGATCAGGTGGAAGGCGTGCTTGATCTGGGCCCGGGTCTTGGTCGAGAAGCCCCGTCGTTTCAATCCGACCGAGTTGAGACCGACCAGCCGCGCCCGGTCGCCCGCGACCATCGAGAAGGGCACCGCATCGAGGGAGAGCTTCGTCCCGCCGGCGACCATCACCGATTCGCCGACGCGCGCGTACTGATGGAGCCCCGTGTACGCCCCCAACACGGCGAAATCTTCGACCTTCGAGTGACCGCCCAATCCGCAGAAGCTCGCGACGATCACGTGGTTGCCGATCTGGCAGTCGTGACCGATGTGGGCGCTGTTCATCAGGAAGGCATCTTCGCCAATGCGCGTGCAGCCGCCGCCGCGCGTCGTCCCTACGTGGACCGTGACGTGCTCGCGGATCTCACAACGCGCGCCGATCTCGAGACTCGTCGACGCGCCGTCGAAGGAGCGATCCTGCGGTTCGCCGCCGAGACAGGCGTGCGGAAAGATCCTGCCGCCCTGGCCGATCCGGGTGCGCCCGATCAGGGTCACGTGCTCCGCGACCCTGACCCCCGGCCCGAGCTCGACGTCCCGCCCGACGAACGAGAACGCCCCGACCACCACGTCCGCGGCCAGGCTCGCGCCGTCCTCGATATGCGCAGTCGGGTGGACGTCGGGCAAGCCACTAGCCCTTTCCGTTGTAGGTCTTGATCACGAGATCGGTCACGTCGAGGGCCTCGCGGCGGTACTCGAGTCCCGGCGTGTCCGTCCGCAGGATCGCGGAGAACCCGTTCTCGCGACCGACGTCCTTGATCACCGTCGAGAGCTTCTCGATCAGGGGGCCGAGGATCCGCTGCTGCTCGATCTTGAACTGGCCCTCTTCTTCCTTCGCCTTGTTCTCGTATTTGTTCTTCAGCTCGACCATGTCGAGCTGCTTCGTGCGCACCGCCTCTTCGGACATCACGAACTGCTTCGACTGCAGCTCCTTCTCCAGCGCCTGGAGCTGCTCGATCATCGGTGCGAGCCGCTGCTGCGCTTCCTTCCCCTTGCGTTCGAGCTCTTCACGCGCGGCCTTGCCCTTGTCTACGGTGGCGAGCACCTGCTCCATGTCCACGAATCCGACCTTCACCGGATCGGTCGTCGCGGCGATGCCCGAACCGATCATCAGGCCGATGGCAAGCAGAATCAGGGCTCTCTCGATCTTCATGTTCCTACGATTCCTCCGGACGTTCGCCTTATTCGCGACGTCCATATCGACTCCGACGAGCTCGAAGTCCTGCTTTTACGATCCTGACGACTGAGCTAGATCCCCAGACCACCGACCGAGAACTCGAATACGGGGCTCTGTTCCGTCGAGCGCGGATCGATCGGAAATCCGAGCACCAGCTGCAACGGGCCGAACGGGGAGAACCACAGGACACCAGCGCCCGTACCGTAGCGCCACTCGGTGGCGTCGAACAGCACGTCGCCTTCCGCAAAGGCGTTGCCCGCATCGAGGAATCCGATCCCCAGCAGGCCGATCTCCTCGGAGATCGGGAAGCGGTATTCGAAGCTGCTGCTGATGTAGGAGTTGCCACCGATCACCTGGGATTCGTTCAGGTCCTCGAAGTCGTCGTATTCCTTGTCGGAGATGTCGTTGCAGAGACCGTTCCCATTGCCGCGGTCGTCCGTGGAGATCCTGTCTACGCAGACCGCCGCGAGCTGACCCGTCGCGGGGTTGCTGATCAAGCGAGTGCCGACCGGGTGGTAGACGCGGCCGGACGCGAGATCCGTGAACCTGAGCTCGGAGCGCCGCGGGCCGACCGAGCGCCCCTGGAAGCCGCGCAATCGCGTCGTGCCGAGGCCACCCAGGAAATAACGCTCCGTCAATGGGAGTCGGATGTCGTCGTCGATGTTTTCGAGGTTACCGGAGTTGAGACAATTGCTCGGATCGTCGCAAGCCGTCGACGACTGGATGCCGGTGTCGAAATCCGCGATCGAGTTGAGCGGCAGCGCATATCCGAGCCGCGTGCTGACGACGAAGGTCGAGCGCTCGAAGAGCCAACTGGGCGCGCCGAAGTAGTAGCCCGCCTGCCCTTCCGTACTCAAGAAGTTCGAGAATCCGCCGAGGCCGGCGTATTCGACGAAGGTGTTGGCCGCATAGCCCGACGTCGGTGCGAATCGATCGTTGCGCGTGTCGACGCCAACCGAGAGCCCGACGCGACTGGTGCTCTGGCGACCTTGCAGGACCTGTCGCGTGATGGGCGCGGCCAGGGAGTCGAAGTTGTCATCCTGCTTGACCTCGCGTTGCGAATAGCCATAGGACAGGCTGATCGACGCGCTGTTATCGACCGTGAGCGGATGGCCGACCGCGAGCTCGATGCCCTGCTGGTCCTGGCTGAAGTTGTCGTAGCGCACCTCGGTCAGGAAGGCGGTCGCGCTGAAGCTGAAGGTCGAGCCGAGGAAGTAGGGATCCGTGAGCGACACGAAATAGCGGCTCGAATTGCCGCCGATATCGGCCGAGATGTTCGCGCCATAGCCACGGCCGAAGAGGTTCGACTGCGACAGCGAGGCGGTGAAGATGAAATTGTCGGCGGAGGAGAAGCCGGCGCCGAAGCTGAATGCGCCCGTCGGGCGCTCGACGACGTTCACGTCGAGATCGAGCTGCGAAGGATCCTCGGTCGTCTTGGGCTCGAACGCGACGTCCTCGAAGAAGCCGAGCCGGCGGATGCGCTCGCTCGAGACCTGCAGCGCCCGCGCGGAGTAGAGCTGGCCCTCGACCAGACGGACCTCGCGGCGGATCACGGGATCGACGGTGCGCGAGTTGCCCTTCACCTCGATGTTGCGGACGAAGTAGAGCGGCCCCTTCTCCACGCCGAACTGCACGTCGACCGTCCGCTCCTCCTGATTCGTCTGGGTCACGGGATCGACGTTGGCGAAGTAGAAGCCGCGGTCGGTGAAATGCGCTTCGAGGGTCTCGACGTCGGACGTGAGGCTCGAGCGGCTGAAGGTCTCGCCCTCCTTCAGCTTGATCTTCTCGCGCAGTGCCACCAGGTCGATCGTCTCGTCGCCCTGGACGTCGAGCTCTCCGACCTTGAACTGGGGCCCCTCGACGATCTCGACCTTGACGAAGAGGCCCTCCTCACGGGCGTCGACCTCGGGACCGATCACCCTGGACTGCACATAGCCGTGGTCGGTGTAGAGCTTCTCGACGAGACGCAGGTCGCGCAGGAAGACGGGCTCCGAGTAAGTCCCCGTCTTGTCGAGCCAGCTCGTGGCGAAGGAATAGAACTTCCAGGTCTTGGTCGAGAACCCGTCTCGGAGCTCCCGATTCGAGAACGCCTTGTTCCCCTCGAACTGGATCTCTTTGAGCTTGAGCTTCTTGTTCTCCTTCACCACGAAATTGATCGACACCGACCCGTCCGTGATTTCCTCGGTCTCGTAGTCGACATCGGCGAGGTAGAAGCCTTCGCTCTTGTAGAGCGCCGCGACCCGCTCGACGTTCTCATGCAGCAGCGGATAGTCGAGGGGCGAACCCGTCGTGAGAGTCAACGCGTCCTTGATCTTGTCGCTGTCGATCTTGTCGTTGCCGGAGATTGCGATCTCGCGGACGACTGGATTCTCGGACACCTCGAAGATCACCGAGGACCCGAGCGACGTCTTTTCGATATAGACCTGGACATCGCGGTAGAAGCCCTGCTGGAAGATCGCACGGACGTCGCGGGCGACCTGGGCCGCGTCGAGCGGCTGACCCGGCGCCGTCTGGATGCGCGCACGGATCTCGGCCTCTTCGATGCGCTTGTTGCCGCGAATTGCGACCTCGGCGACCTCCTCGCCGCCCGCGGTCTTGACGCTCTCCCCGAGCAGCCTTTCGGTCCGCACGATCTCGAAGACCACCACGACGCCATCGGGACTCTGCTGCGTGCGGGCGAGCACCCGAGCCACTCGGGGATCGGTTTCCAGCGTGCGCCGATCGGATTCGAGCTTCGCCGCGTCGAGGGGCTCGCCGCTCGTCACCGACAGGCGATCCCGCAGCTCGGCCTCGATCGAATCTGCACCCTCGAGTCGAATCTCGACGACGCGATCGGGTTTGCCGCCCACGACCACGGCGGTGATGCGCTCGGCCAGCTCGCCGAGTCGATCGAGTAGCTCCCGATCGCTGCCGGCCGTCAGGACCAGACTGGTCCCGCCTGCGCCCCGGGCGGTCGGAATCACGCGCGCGTCGATGCTGAAACGCCCGGCGAGCTCGGTCAGACTACCGACCACGACGCCGTCGAGGCCCTGCTTCGAGGCCCACACGCGCAGCGCCGCATCCGATCCATCGGTGTCCGGGAGAACCGTCTCGCCCGCCGCCTCGAGTCCCGGCCGCGCGATCGCCGAAACCTCGCCCCCCGTCTCGATGCGCTGCGCGAGCAGCTCGTCGAGGGGGCCCGACAGGAACCGGAGCGAGCCTGTGCTGTGGACGCGAAAGGGGAGCACGGCGATGCGCTTACCGGCGCTCGTCTTCGGAGTCGCGTCGATCGCACCGTACTCGACCGGTCCGGCCGCCCCCTGCGCCCCGGCGACCGAGGCGGCCAATAGCATCACGATGCCGAGACAAAGGCCGGGGAAGAGACCGAGGGCCACGGCGAAAGCGCAGGCAATCGCCCGCGGAATGCTTGCCCGGTCGGTCGATTGCAATGGATCTCCCGGGCCCGCCGGCCGTGCGCAGGCGCGCAAGAGTATGCGACGACCGGCCCGCTTTCAAGCAGCCTTCCGGCCAAAAACCGTCGATCTGGCCAGGGGTTGCGCTAGACACGGCACTCCTGCCCGGGTCGCGAATCGAGCTCACCGGCGAAGGAAACCGACCGCTGCGAAAGGGTGTCCAAAGCCGCCGTTCGCGCGGACCGCGAAGACGAGCGCGCGCTCAGACGACGGCCGAGCCCGCCTCGCTCTCGACCAGCTTTCCGCCGGTCAGCACGAGCACGCGGCCCAGTCGATCCGCCATGCGCTTGCTGTGGGTGACGACGACGAGCGTCGTCCCGCGCGTGCGATTCATCTCGAACAGCAGCTCGGCCACCTGGTCGCCGGTCGCGGGATCGAGGTTGCCCGTCGGCTCGTCCGCCAGCACGAGCGGCGGATCGAGAACCAGGGCGCGCGCGACGGCGACCCGCTGGCGCTCGCCGCCCGAGAGCTTCCCGACGGCGTGCTCGATGCGATGGGCGAGACCGACGTCGTTCAGCATCGTGGTGCTGCGCGTGCGCATCTCATCCTTCGAGAGTCCCTGGATCAGGCCCGGCATCATCACGTTCTCGACCGCGCTGAATTCGGGCAGCAGGTGGTGGAACTGGAAGACGAAGCCCAGGAAGCGATTGCGGAGCTGGGAGAGCGTCTCCCGCGAGCGGGTGAATACGTCTTCGCCGCGAAAGCGAAGAGAGCCTTCGGTGGGATGATCGAGGGTGCCGAGGATGTGCAGCAGGGTCGATTTGCCGACCCCCGACTGGCCGACGATGGCGATGCGGTCGCCCTCGTGGATCTCGAAATCAATCCCCTTCAAGACCTCGACGACTCCGCCGCCGGTCTCGAAGCGGCGAACGAGACCGCGGATCTCGACCAACGGGGCAACGGTTCCGACTTCACTACTCATGCCGCAGCCCCGCGGCCGGATCAATCCGCGCGCCCTGCCGACTGGGCAGCAGCGTGGCTCCGAGCGAGAGGATCATCGCGATCACCGCCACACCCGCGACCTGCCCCGGGTCGACCTTCGAGGGCAGCTCCGAGAACTGGTAGACGGACGCGGGCAGCGTATCGATGCCCGTGAGACTCTCGATGCGATCCTGGATCCAGGCGAGCTGCCCGGTCACGGCGATGCCCGCCGCGACGCCGAGCAGCGTCCCGCAAAGCCCGATCAAGGTTCCTTCGAGCGCGAAGATCCGTTCGATCAGCGAGTCCTCCGCCCCCATCGCCTTCAGGATCGCGATGTCGCTCGATTTTTCCATGATCATCATGACGAGGGTCGCCACGATCACGAACGCGGCCACCACCATGATCATGGTGAGCAGCAGGAACATCATCACGCGCTCGGTCTTGAGCGCCTGGAAGAAGGCCGGGAAGACCTCCTTCCAATCGCGGATGTAGTAGGGATAGCCGAGGGCCTGTTGCACTTCGTCGCCGACGGCGCGCGAGCGGTAGTGATCCGTCGTGCGAGCCTCGATGCCGTCGACCACGTCATCGACTTTTCGGAAATCGCGGGCGGCTTCGAGCGTCGTGTACGTGAAGGCTTCGTCGTATTGATAGAAGCTCGACTCGAAGATCCCGACGACCGTGAAGCGCTTGAGGCGCGGGCCCGGGCCGAGCGGCGTCGGCGGACCGCCGAAGGGCGAGATCAAGAGCATCTGATCGCCCACCGCGAGCCCCATCGAGCCCGCGAGATGGCCGCCGATCACGATGCCCGGCGGCGAGCCGTCGGCGCCCTGCTTTGCAAAGCGACTGACGAGGTCCGGCGCGTCTTCGCCTTCGATCGCACGCAGGTCGTTCTCGAGATCGGTCACGTGTCCCACGCTGGCGGGGTCGACGCCCCTGAGCCGGACGCTCGCGATCTCGCCGTGACTGCCGCGCACCATCCCCTCGGCATCGACGTAGGGACTCGCCGCCACGACGCCCGGAACCGCTACGACCTTCTCGAGCACCTTCTCCCAATCCGGAAACGGTCCGAAGCTGCTGTGGACCGTGAAGTGGGCTCGGTTGCCGAGAATCTCCTCGCGCCAGGTCTGCTCGAAGCCGTTCATCACCGACAACACCACGATGATGAGCCAGACGCCCGCCGCGATGCCAGCGACGCAGATGGCGGTGATCGCCGAGATGAAGACCTGGCGGCGCTTTGCGACGAGATAGCGGATGGCGATGAACCACTCGACGGAGCGGCGCATCGCGAGAAATCCTGCGATCGCGAGCGGCACCAGACCGAGGACGACCGCGCCGAGGAGCAAACCGACGAGCAGGCTCGACCCCTCCCGTGCGACCTCGACCGCGGCTTCGGGCAGCCCGACCGACAGCACACCGGGCAGGACCCCAGCCGAGACGACGAGCAGATACCCGACGACGCCGCTCTGCTCGCCGCTCTTGCGAGCCCGCTCGCGCCAGCGAAACCAGGCCGCTGCGAAGAGCACCGCCACGAGCACGCCCGTCAGGACGGGCACGTGGCCCAGATCCGCCACCGCCAGCCCACCGGCGAACGAAGCGATCGCCGCCACGAACAGACCGACAGTCGCCTGCGAGAGATAGCGCGTGGCTGCACCGACCAGCACGAGAAAGACCGCACACAACAGCGACACCACGCCGAGCTGGCGAAGAAAGACGGCTCGCCATTCGTCCCAGGTAAAGACGGAGTCGGAGGGGAAAGTTCCGAGCGTCGTGAGGAGCGCGACGAACGCCGTGACGCAGAGCCCGGCAATCACCGGCGATCGCCAACCCGAGGCGACACGGGCGAAACGATCGAGCACGAGCAGCGCCGAGCCCACGTACACGAGCGTCATCGCGACGATCCCGACGGCGAGCAGCACGATGAATGCGACGGCGATCCCCCCGCCTGCAGCGGCGAGGTAGGCGGCGAAAGTCGACTGGAGCGAATCCAACACCTAATCCCCTCCGCGCTTCGGACGCAGCTGCGCGGCCTGGGCGAGCAGCGTCGCCCGGATGAAGGCATCGAGGTCGCCGTCGAGGACGCTCTCGACGTTGCCGATCTCGAGGTCGGTGCGGTGGTCCTTGGCGCGCTGTTGCGGGTGGAGCGTATAGGAACGGATCTGGCTGCCGAAGCCGATCTCGCGCTTCTCGCCGGTCAGCTCCTCGAGCTTTGCCATCTGCTTCCTTCGCTCCAGCTCGAAGAGCTTTGCGCGCAGCATCTTCATCGCCGTCGCCTTGTTCTTGTGTTGCGAACGTTCGGCCTGGCAGGCGGCCACGACGCCGGTCGGCAGATGGGTGAGGCGGACGGCGGACTCCGTCTTGTTGACGTGCTGGCCGCCGGCGCCGCTCGCGCGATAGGTGTCGATGCGGAGGTCGCCCTCGTCGATCTCGACCTCGACCGCATCGTCGATCTCGGGGACGGCGGTGACGCTCGCGAAGGCGGTGTGGCGGCGGGCGTTCGAATCGAAGGGCGAAATCCGGACCAGCCGGTGAACCCCCTGCTCGGAGTTCAGATAGCCGTAGGCGTACTCGCCCTCGACCCGCAGCGTGACCCCTCGGATGCCCGCCTCCTCGCCGGCCTGGATGTCGAGGATCTCGGCCTTGTAGCCGTGGCGCTCGCACCAGCGCAGGTACATCCGGAGCAGCATCTCGGCCCAGTCGCAGGCGTCCGTTCCGCCCGCGCCCGAGTTGATCGAGAGCAGCGCGTTGCCCGCGTCGTACTCGCCGCCGAGGAGCTGCTGCAGCTCGGCCTCCAGGAGCACGCTGTCCACCTCGGCGCATTTTTCAGCGACCTCGGGCAGGACGTCGCTGTCGTCGGCCTCGCGCGCGAGACTCAGCAGGATGTCGGCATCCTCGATCGTCTTCGCGACGCGATCGTGGAGGGCGAGCTCGCGCTCGATGGCGTTCTTCCGGCGCCCGAGATCCTGGGCCACTTCGGGATGGCTCCAGAGGTCGGGACGCGCCATCTCGACTTCGAGCTCGGCGAGCTGGGAGCGCAGGCTGGCTTCGTCAAAGACGCCCCCGGAATTCATCGAATCGCTGGCGAAGGGCGCGGATGCGCTCCGCCAGCTCGCTGAAATCCAGCCCGACTCGCTTCTCACCACTCATTTCCGTCCATCCCCTCGCGAGCTGCACTCATGCTCCGCTGACCGATTCGCCCATCCGCTCGTCGTCTTCGCCGCGCCGGCCCGCGGCGAACCGATCGAGCAAGAGGGCAGCGAGGGCGCCGAGGATACAGCCAAAGGCGAAGATGTCGCCGTGGCGCACATAGAAGGTCCTGCTCGCCTCCCGTGCGACGGGCACGTCGGCCACGATCACCGCTTCTTCGAACAAAGCACTGCGCTCGTGCACCCAGCCCCGATCATCGATGATCGCCGAGATCCCCGTATTCGCCGCGCGCACCGTGAAGCGGCCCGTCTCCGCGGACCGCAGCGCCGTCATCGCCAGGAACTGATGCGGCGCGCCCGTACGACCGTACCAGGCATCGTTGGTCACGGCGAGCAGTACGCCCGCCCCATCCGCGACGAATTGCCGGACGAGCTCGGGAAAGATCAGCTCGTAGCAGATCGGCACACCGACGCGCAGCGATTCGACGCCCGCCTCGGAGCCGGATAGCTCGAGGGAACGGGGAGCCCGGCCCGGTGTGACGTCGTTCGGCGACAAGCCGCGCGCCAGGGACTGGAAGACGCGGCCGAGCAGGCCGCGCAGCGGCACGAACTCCCCGAACGGAACGAGCTGGGTCTTGTCGTAGCGGTCGCTGATCTGGCCGTCTCGCCCGACGACGAAAGCACTGTCGTAGTAGGCGCTCGGCGCATTGCCCCCCGCCTCGAGCTCGATGCCCATGCCGCCGAGTATCAGCACGGCGTCGCTTCGCCGGGCAAGCCCGGCGATGGCCTGCCGCAATTCCGGATCCCATTCGAGGGACCCCGGAATCGCGGTCTCGGGCCAGACGATCCATTTCGCACCGCGCTCCGCGGCCGACTCGGATAGCCGCAGGTAGGTCTCGAGAATGCGCTGCCTGCGCGCCGCATCCCATTTCTCGCCCTGGTCGATGTTGCCCTGGATCGCGGCGATCCGAACGGGCGGCGCGTCGATCGGAGCGCCCGGTGCGAGCGCCAGCCCGAGCCCGTGCGCGACGGCGAGCCACAGCGCGACCCGCACAAGCGGACGCACGGCGGTCGCGCCCTTCCGCCGCGGATCGCGGGAGGTCATCGCGAAGCCAGCGACCGCCGTCGCCGAGCCGATCCATCGCAGCGCGACACTGCCCAGCGCGAGACCGATCGCGGCGGCGATGAACGAGAGTGCGTAGACACCGCCCCAGCGCGTCCACGAGAGCAGCGGGAGATCAAGGTGCAGCGCATAACCCAACGTGGCCCAGGGAAAGCCTCCCAGGAACCAGCCGCGGAGCCAGTCGACTGCGACCCAGGCGCAGGCACCGAAGAAGACGGAACCGCGCCGTCGCGCGAGCCGTGCCCAGATCGCGGCGAATAGCGCGCTGAACTGCGCGACCCAGAAACCGGGCAGGAGTGGCGCCAGCAGGCCGAGTCCGAGGGGCATGCCGCCGTAGCTCACTGTCACCACGATGAACCAGTAGAAGAGCAGCGTGTGGCCGGCGAGGCTCGCGAGGAAGGCGGCCCGCGCCGCCTTCCGGGACGACAATCCGTCGAGGCCGACCACCAGGGCCGCCGGTCCGAGCCAGGCAAAGACGAGGCCCGCATCGAACACGCCGACCAGCGGCAGCTCGTGCGGGAAGGACAGCAGCGTGAACAGGGCGTAGAGCGCGAGGGCGATCCGGCGTCGCGTCGAGAAGAATCGGCTCACGCGCCGAGGACCCGCCAGATCCTGCGCTCTTCGGCGAGCATACGGCGCGCCTGGCCGTCCTCTTCGTGGTCGTGGCCCAGCAAGTGGAGCACACCGTGCACGAGCAGCCTCGCGACGGTGTCGTCGAGACCGCGATGGCGCGCCCTCGCCTGCTTCGCCGCAGTCTCGACGCTGATGACGACGTCCCCGAGCAGTCGCCCGCGGCGATCGGTATGCAGGCCCTCGACGAGCGAGAACGACAGCACGTCCGTGGGACGCGGCTTGCGGCGGTAGCGACCATTGAGGGCCTGGATCGAGGGATCGTCGACGAGAGCGATCGACAGCTCGGACCTCGATTGACCGGTCGCGCGCAGGATCGCCGCGGCACATCTTCGCAACCGCGAGACATCGACCGCCGATCCCCGGATCGCGCCAGGCGGTCCGGAAATCAACACATTCATCCGCCGTCTCCGCCGCCGTCCTCCGCCTCTTCCGGCGAAGAAGGCGAAGAGCGCGACGGCCGCGAAGCACTCGAAGAGCCCGGTGAGCGCGGCGCGGGCGATCTGCGCGAGTGGTCCCCCGCGAGCGCGTACGCCTGGATGATCAGCTGCACGAGCGGATGGCGGACGACGTCCGTCGCGGCGAACTCCATGATCCCGATGCCGCGAACCTGGCGCAGGACGTGGCTCGCCTCGACCAGACCGCTCTGGGTCCCGGACGGCAGATCGATCTGGGTCACGTCGCCCGTGATCACCGCCTTCGAATTGTCGCCGAGCCGGGTGAGGAACATCTTCATCTGCTCGCCCGTCGTGTTCTGCGCCTCGTCGAGGATCACGAACGAATCGTTGAGCGTCCGACCCCGCATGAAGGCGAGGGGCGCGACCTCGATCGTGCCCCGCTCGATCAGGCGCGCCGCCTTCTCGACGTCCATCATGTCCCGCAGTGCGTCATAGAGGGGCCGCATGTACGGATCGACCTTCTCGGCGAGGTCGCCGGGCAGGAATCCCAGCCGCTCGCCCGCCTCCACCGCCGGACGGGTCAGGATGATGCGCGAGATCTCCCGCCGATTGAGCGCGGCGATCGCCATCGCCATCGCGAGATAGGTCTTGCCGGTCCCGGCCGGGCCGATCGCGATCGCGATGTCGTGCTTCAGGATCAGGTCGACATAACGTCGCTGCGCCAGGTTCTTCGCTCGGATCGTCTTGAGCGAACCGCGCAGGAGGTTCTCGTAGACGTCCTTCAGCTGGACGTCGGGCTCGTCGCTCAACATCCGGATCACGTGGCGAACGTCTGCGCTGCGGACGCCCTGCCCCGACTTGAGCAGCTGATAGAGCTCTTCGAGGACGCGGCGCGCGAGTGCAGGCTTGCCGTTCGTCCCCTTGATCCTGAGCTCGTTTCCCCGGGCGTGGATCTCCACCCCGAGCGATCGCTCGAGCAATCGGAGCGTCTGCTCACCATCGCCGTACAGCGCAACGGCCATCGAATTGTCGTCGAAGGAGAGGCTTTCAGGGGATGCGTCGTGGTCTTGTGCCAGTCTGCTGCTCCTCGAACGGCCGCGGCCGTCGTCGGCTGAGGCTCTCTTCGGCTGAGGCTCTCTTCGTGTCGTGCGGCGGCGTCCTGGCAAGGGTCCTAGCCATGAGAGCGCAGGCCGCCGGGGCACTGCGTACGACTTCAATCCATCGGAGCCAGGAGTACGACCTCGTCGGTACGCACGGCGTAATAATAGTCAGCGAGACGAGCGGACGTCAACGAAGCATCCGTCAGGGAGGCGCGCTCGGCGACCTCCTCGAGACGCTCTGGGTACGTTCCGGTCTCGAAGAAGTGAAGCTCGAGCAGCTGGCGGACGAGCTCGATCTCGTAGCCCGCGCCGATCCGCTGCATGACCCGGTCGGGGATCGCCGCCCCCGGCAGGGCCGCCGTCGCGCCTTCGCCACCGTGGACCGTCGCCGCGAGGAAAGCCAGGGCGACGAAGGGAACGACGGTGGCCACGGCGGTCCGCACGTGCGGCCACGGGGACGCCGGCTTCGCCCGCCTGCGCGGTGCCCGACGCAGCTCCTCGACACCGACCTCGATCAGGCCTGCCTGCCGCAGCTCGGCCAGCACACGCGTGGCCTCGAACGTGCCGATTCGCGACAGGTCGATCACCCGCCGAACGGTCAATCGCCCGTCGATCAGGCTGAGGACGCGATCCACGTGTCCGAGGCGATCGTCGCCGGCTCCCTGCGCCAGCGCTCGCGACGATTCGAGGCTGCCGACGCGGCGGAAGACCGTTTCCTCCGACGGCACCGCCGCCGAGAACGTCTGCCACTCGTCGAGCATCCGCAGACCATCCATCAGGATCTGCTCGGCACCGAGCAGCCGCTCGGGAGGCGTGTCGTGGACGATCGCCTCCGCGGTGAAATGAAAATCGCCATTCTTGCGGCGCATGATGTCGAAGACGGTCTCGCGCGTCAGTAGATCCCGCAACTCGTCGAGATCAGCCGAATCCATCCGCCCGCTCGCCAGCAGCAGATCCGGAAGCGGCCGAGCGGACCGGGCACTCTCGTGGACGAGATCGCCGAGCTGCTCCCGCGTCAGAAAACCGGCGCGAACGAGCTGACGACCGAGCGAGCCCCCCTCCGCCGTCGCATCGACTGCGCCGCCCATCACGACACGCCCTTCGTCGAAGGCAAGCAGGACCGCATCACTTCCATCGCCGACAACGAGGGTGCCCGACTTGCGCTGTTGTCCGATCAGCTGGAAGACCTCGGCAATCCCGAAGTCCCGCAAATTGCCGTGCAGCGCGATCGACATCCCGTTCTCCTAGCGATTCCTGCGTGCGACGAGGCTGCGGACGACGATCGCCGCGTACGCCAGGAGCGCGACGCTTCCAAACACTGCGAAGCACATCGGCCCGAGCGCCCCGAGCCACAGCGGGTCGACGAGCACGCCCGCAGGCCAGCGATACCAGGTCATCAGCCACACGAAGAGCGCAATGCCTAACAGGGCGAGATCCGGACGCCGCATGGAAAGTCCGGCCACGCCCGGAACGACGATCGAGCCCAGATCGACGAGGCCATTGACCAGGGACTCCCGCCTCGAGAGGACCTGTAGCCGCGCCATGCGCAGCTTCGGATCCGTCGCTTCGGCGTTCTTGAACAGGTGGTGGCAGCCGTCGCAGAGATCGTCGCTCCAAACGATCGACTCGCAGCGCGTGCAGATGCGATGGCCGCATCGGACACACAAGCCCGAGCGATCGAAACGGGCTCCCAGGAAGACGCCGAGCAGGGCTGCGATCGCGAAGCCGATCGAAGCGGTACCGACGCCCTCGCCGAGTCGACCCGGCGCCAGCACCTGCGTGATGAAGGTCGGCGACGACCCCGTGAGCCCGAGCGTCCGAAGTCGATCGCCCAGGGTCGCGACGGGAAACGAGAGGTCCGCCACGAGCAGGGGATCGGAGAGACTCGAAAGCGCGGCGACTTCACGATCCCCGATGCGCTGCGCTCGCACGAGTGTGGCTTCGGATTCGTCCATTCGAAGCACGCTCGCATAGGCCTGGGAGAGGTTGAAGAGCAGGGTCGGCGAATCGACCTGTGCAGCGGCCCGCTCGTAGTGACCGATTGCCGCATCCGTTCGTCCGGCACGCATGTCGATATTGCCGCGGTTGGCGAGCACCACCGGATCCGTCGGGAATCGCTGCGCCAATGCGTCGAGGCGCTCCTTGGCAAGGTCGTCCAGGGCAAAGCGCCGCGCGCGATAGGCGATTGCATGGGCGGCAATCACGTCGTCGCCGAACGCCGCCTCGAGGCGATCGACATCGGCGCGCGACGCCGTTCCCCTGGTCACCGACAGTGCGCTGCGCGAGACCGGGTCCAGATCTACCAGCGTGGCGGCGATCGATGCCCACTGCGCGAGCGGATGGAGGGCGACGACCAGGACGATCGCCGCCATCACGAGCACACTGCGCTCGCGCGGCTGGCCGTAGAGGAAGGCGACGCCGAACAAGCCAAGGGTCACGCCCGCGAGCCCTTCTCCCAGCCAGAGCGGCAACAGCAAAACGCAGGCGAGCAGGGCGAAGCGGGCGAAGGCCGGCATGCCGCTCGAGAGCACGTCGCCCAGATCGTGTGCCGCGTGCGGAATCGCTTTGAGCCCGAGCAGCGCGACGAAGGACGCCGCCGAAGCGAGGCCGACGATCCACATCAGCAGCATGCCGTTCCCGATCAACCACAGCCGGGATTCGAGCTCCTGGCCCATCTCCCAGAACATCGCTCCGAAGGCCTCCACGGCGGCTCCGGCCTCGCGGCCGCGCCAGAGGTCCTGCACGTGCGCCCACTGCAGGGCGGGCATCCCAGGCGCCAGCTCTTGGGCGAGCTCGGTACCGACCTCGGCGTGTTCGGGCTCCACGGTCGCCTTCACGATCTGGGCCGGCGCACGCAGGTCGCCGAGGCCGTACTCGAGTCGCAGGCGCCGAAGCGCGACCGTCCTGGCCTGCGGTGTCGGCGGCGCAGCCCGCCAGGCTTCGATCACCCGGTCATGTGGATTTTCGGCGGGCGGGTCGGGGAGGACGGGACCCGCTTCGGTGAGCCACGGATCAGCGAGCCACGGATCGAAAGTGGGAACGGACTCGGCCATCGAGGCCACGGGCAAGGGCGATGCCGCGGACTGCGCCCATCCGACGCCCGAGAATGCGAAGTCCGAGAAGATGAGCCCAGCGAGGGCGATCGTTGCGGCGACCAGGATGCGGTGGACCAACCGAATCTCCCTCTGAACGGATGGATTCGGCTTGCGCTATCGGTCGGTTCGAGCCGACCCTGAAGAATTTCCCCACGGGTCGGCGGATTGCCTCGGTTCAAGAGGGTTCGAGAGAGTCCGAGAGCACGAATCACCCTCGACGCTCCGGAGAACCCTCAGTAACATGCCGCGCCCACGAACAAGGAGCCCGTGTTGGCCAACCACAAGTCCGCCCTGAAGCGAATCGGCCAATCCGAGCGCCGCCGCAAACGCAATCAGCACATCCGAAGCAAGATGCGCACGGTGGTCAAGCGCTACCACGAAGCCCTCGCAGCGGGCGACGCCTCGCAGGCCGGCGAGGCCTTCAAGGTGGTCGAGCGCGAGATCCGCCGGGCGGCTTCGCGCGGTGTGATCCCGAAGCAGCGGGCGAACCGCAGCGTGGGACGTCTGGCGAAGCGCCTGAACGCCCTCGCCTAGCTCGGCGCCTCGTCTCATCAGCTCGAGAGCTGGATCACCAGCTGCTCGAGCGCGCGTTCTGGCCGCAGCACTCCCGCTCCCTTCAACTCGACGTCCGCCCGCTGGATCGCGCGCAGGCAACCGAGCAACCGCGCAGCTGAAAAGCGGCGCGCCTGTTGCTCGAGCTTGCGGGCGACGAAGGGGGGCGCCTTGATCGCCTCACCCTGTCCGACGCGGAGCAGCCGCCGAAAGTGCGAGGCCAGGGCCCCGAGCAGCGCCTGCGACGCTTCCCCCTGATTCAACATCTGAGCGAGCTGGGCCAGGGAGTCGGACGCGCGCCCCTGGCCGATCGCGTCGGTCAGGTCCCAGATCGACTCTTCCGCCACGCTCGACACCGACAGCTCGACCGCGGAGCGGTCGACGCGGCCCCCTTCACCCACCTGCAGCCGCAGCTTCTCGAGCTCCTGGCACAGGAGCAGCAGGTGCGGACCGATGCGTTCGCCGAGTAGATCGACGGCGTCGCGCGTGAGCTCGACACCGATGCGCCTCGCTTCCTGCTCGAGGAACTCATGGAGCTCCCGGCTCGACGTCGGCGCATCACACGCGATCTCTGCCGCGGGCTCGCGAAACGCCTTCACCCAGCGGATGCGGCGATCCGGTTTGCGAGCGACGACGACCAGCACTGAAGAGCTGTCCTCCCGCAGATCGCCGAGCACCTGCTCGATCACTCGCCCCCAGCTCTCGTCGAAGCCCGCCCCCCGGCCCTCCGTCTCCCTCACGATCACGAGCCGTCTCGTCGCCATCACCGGCAAGCTGCCGAGCGCCTCTTCGAGTCGACCCGGCGAAGCGGAGTCCGTCTCGAGCCGATCGAGATTGAAATCCCGGGGCGCCCCGGCAAGCACGCGCGCCTCGATCGCCGCCAGCGCCGCATCGCGCAGGAGCGGCTCTTCACCGGCGACCAGGTAGGCGGGCCGGATATGACCCTTGGCGAGCTCCGTCGTCAGCTGCGCGACGTTCATCCGCCCGCACTCTTCGCGGCGTCGGGAAGCCCGTCCACTTCCGGAATCGGTCGATCGATCAGCTCGATCGAGTCCGCCACCCGCGAAGCGAGCTGATCCGACATGCGCCGCAGCGCCTCGAGACGATTGGTCCGGGTGACCTCGATGTCGGGACTCGCGAGATAGGACTCGGTCTCGGACAGCATCGTCGGATCGAGCTGGATCACGTCGCCATTCGCGAGTCGGACCTCGAGATCGAGCTCGAGTGTCAGCGAGTACTCGAGGGCCGCCACGAAGCTCGAGAAGCTTCGGCTCGCGATGTCGAGTGGCCGGATGCGGCCACGGATCTGGAGCTCGGCGTTCTCGGCGTCGTCCGTCAGCCGCAGGCGCGCGCGATTGCCGAATTCGCGGCGCAGGGCGTCGGTGACGATCCGGTCGAGCCAGGGCTCGGGAGAATCGCTGCGCAGCGCGACGACCGTGATGCTCGAGCGCTCAGTGCCGGATCCCCCGGCTGCGCCTCGTCCGCCCGGGTGGGGACCGAGGGTGCTGTGATAACCGCAAGCGGCGATCGTGGCGGCCAGCATTGTGGCGATCGATGCGAGTAGCAGTCGCGGAGCACTTTGCACGCGGGCCATGGCAGACCGATAGCATGCCCGCGAGGCCAGGGCGGGATCGACTTCAGGCCGGGAGCTTCAACAGATCGCGGGCGATGCTGAGCACCCGGTTCGCCTGGATGGGCTTCGTCAGATACTCGTTGGCACCGAGCGCGATCGCCCGCTCGCGGTCGTCTTTCGCCCCTTCTGTCGTGATCACGCAGATCGGCATCGCCGCGAGCCCCGGATCGCTCCGGATCAGGCTGATCAGCTTCAAGCCGTCCATCACCGGCATGTTGATGTCGACGAATACGAGGTCGAAGTGGTCGCTCGTCACCTTGCGGAGTCCGTCCATGCCGTCCTGCGCTTCGACGATCTGGACGCCCTTCATCCGCTTCAATGCAAAGACGAGCAGCTGTCGCATCGTCGGGCTGTCTTCGACGATCAGGATTCGGTGGTCTGCCATCTTCTATTCCTCGGTCTCGCCCGACCCGCACGCGACGCGCGGGAGAGCGGACCTCAATTCGTGACGCGATCGATCCATCCAGGATTCGAGCCCGGCGTCGGCATCGACGCGGGAACCCAGCTTGAACACACGAGGGCCGTCGCCGCATGGCTGGCCAGCAGACCAAAGAGTTGGTGGTCGAGCTCCGAGAGCTCGGCCTTCTGATCGAGAAGCTTGTAGAGCGCGATGGCACCGAGAGCGCAATCCCGCACATGCAGCGGAATCACGACGACGGGCTCGCCCTCGACCGTCACTGCGCCGGGCTCGGCGATATACACCGTCCTGTTCACCACGGCCTCTCCGATGAGGCCGCTGCCGACCGTAAGCGTCGAAAAAGACGACAGCGGCCGACCTTCGCAGGCGACCGGCGTCAAGCATCCGTTCCCGGGGTTGCAGGAGTACAGAGCGAAGACTTCGGCACCAATCAGATTGATCACGATCTCCGAGATCGCCGCGATCACCTCGTCGGGATCGAAGGTCGCGTGCAGCTGGTAGCTCGCGACGTAAAGGTTCGCGAGCTCGTTGTGGCGCTCCTCGATCTCGGCATGGCGCTCGGCCCAACGCTGGTTCGAAGCCTCGACCGAGCGCAGCTGCTCGAGCAGGCTTCGGTTCTCGCGTTGCAGTGCGTCGATCTTCGCGATCCATTCGCCGAGCGCGAGCTGCTGGTCGTGACGGGTCGCGCTGTCGTGCCCGGAGCTGGCGCCCTCGGCAATCCGTTGGCGCAGGCGCGCGGTCTCATCCACCAGCTGTCGGGTCAGCTCCGTGCCCCGTGCCAGCAGATCGAGCAGCGCATCGCCCTCGCCGCGTTCGTCCTGCTCTTCGGATTTGCTCATCGGGATCTCGACTCTCCCCTCGCGGCCGGACGCCTCCGGCGCGAAGACCCTGATCTCCGTCTTGGATGACTCGACCGGCGTGCGCCTTCACTTGAGCGAACGAGCGCATGGGCGGCGCATGCCTGCTCCCGGTCAGGGCCACCGACAGGGGCGCGGCCACCTCACTCCTCGGCCTGATCGAGTCCCACCCGGGCGAGCGCGTGCCAGATCTCGTCGCGCTCCTCTCCGAGTACGGGGCGGCGGTAGACGAGCTCGCGCTTCAAGTGTTTCAATTCGAAAACGGCGGTGACGTTCGCGAGGGATTCGGAGTGGCCGAGCAGCAGGCAGCCGCCGGGCCGGAGCTTCTCATGAAAGCTCTTCATCACCCGCTTCTTGGTCGCCAGATCGAAGTAGATGATCACGTTGCGACACAGGATCACGTCCATCGGGCCCACGAGCGAGAGCTTCCCCTGGTCGACCAGGTTCAGGTGCATGAAGTCGACGTGCCGTCGGACTTCGTCGGAGATCTTCGAGACGCCGTCCTTGCGCGCGAAATAACGCATCTGCAACGAGTCGGCCGTGTCGCGAAAGGATGCGTCGCGGTAGAGGCCGGTGCGCGCGCGCGAGAGAACCGTGCGCGAGACGTCGGAGGCGAAGACCCGGAAATCCCGCCCCGGAACGAGTCCCGCCTCGAGCCCGAGCATTACGATCGAATACGGCTCCTCGCCGCTGGCACAGCCCGCCGACCAGATCTGAACCGGCCTGCGCCCTCCGGATTCGCGGGCGAGCAGCTCGGGGATGATCTCGCCGATGAGGGCGTCGAGCTGAGCGCGCTCGCGGAAGAAGTAGGTTTCATGGGTGGTCAGCAGGTCGATCAGGTTCGCGAACTCCTCCTCAGCGCCATCGCCGTGGCGAAGCTGGTAGAGGTAGGACGAGAACGATCCGAAATCGCACTCCTGGATCCGCCGTGCGACGCGGGTCTCGACCAGAAAGCGCGTGTTCTCGTCGAAGTGGAGCCCCGCCCGCTCGCGCAGGATCGACGTGAGCAACCGGAACTCGGCGTCCGAGAGAGTCGGCTTCGAAGACTTCTCCGTCATCTCGAGGCGCTCATTCTTCGAGTCTCCGAGCCGCGGAGAGAACGACCTCGCGCACGTAGAGATCGTCTTCGACCTCGAGCCGCCGCAGCATCGCCGGTAGCGACCGGCGCAAGCGACCGGCCGCGAGGGCCTGCACGGCCTCGGCCCGGACCGTCCAATCGGCGTGGGCGACGAGCGCCATCAGGGGCGAGAGATCTTCGCCGGTCCCGTGGCGGCCGAGGCAAGCGATGGCCGCTCGCACGATCTCGGGCTCGCCCCGGGCAAGGGCGCCAGTGGCCGCATCGACGGCGATCCGTCCACCGAGGCCGGTGAGCGCGTCGAGTGCCGCGAGCGCGACGAACGGCTCGCGCGACACTGCACGTCCGAGCCAATCACCGTCGCCGGGCGCGCGATCGGGGAGCTGCTCGAGCAGCTCGCCCGCCGCGCGCATCGCCGCCGCCGCCACCCGCGCATCGCCATCGCTCGAGAGCCGCGCGAGATCCTCCATCGCCTCCCGCGAGCCCGAGCTCCCGAGCACCCCCGCCGCCGCGATGCGCACGCCGCTCGATTCGTCCCCGAGCGCCAGCCGCATCAAGGGTCGCACCCGGTCCGCGTCGAGCCGGCCGAGGGCCTGGGCCGCTGCGCGGCGGACGAGCGGGGAGGCGTCCTTCGACAGGTATTCGATGAGATCCGCGTCCTTGGCTCTTCCAATCCGAGCGAGCACCCGGGCAATCGCGACGCGCAGCGCCTCGGGCGCCCCCGCCAGCCGGCTCGCCAGGACCTCGATCAGCTGGACATGCACCGCTTCGTCGGCGGACCGCGCTCGTTCGGCCATCCGGACGATGGCGGCGATCAGCTGCTCGACCTCCTCGCCGTGCTCATGGTCGTCCGCGCGGGCGGCCAGGTCGAGGCGCCGAACCAGGTCAGGCATCCGGCGAAAGAAACCCCCGTCACCGAGCGCCATCGCCGCGCAGCCGACCGCGCGCGCACCGGCTCCTTGGAGTGTCGCCACGAGCAGCGTCTCGGCCACGTCGCCGCCGATGCGCCCCAGGACTCCGCAGGCACGCACTTCGAGGTCGACCTCGAGCTCCCCCCAGACCGGCTGCAGACCGAAAACTGCGATCGCACCGAGCCCTTCGAGCGTCGCGTCGACGAGCTCGCCTAACGCCTTGTCGCGACCCGCCTGCAGCAGCGGCAGGATGGCTCGCTCGTCCGCGATGACGCCGAGAAACTGCACCAGCGCGATCCGGCGCGACAGATCTTCACCCGTCAGTCCCTCACAGCAGCGCAGCACGAGGGACGCTTCGGCGAGCGCAGCGGCACGCAGGCGATCGCAGAGGGCATCCGATTCCGTCCCATCGCGGCGAGCCAGCTGGCGCAGCAGGGCACAGATCGAGCTCTCGCGGATGGAACGAACGGAGCTCGAAAGCCCCTTCTCGAGCTCGGGCAAGGCCGCTGGATCCGTCGAGTGCCCGAGCAGCTCCAGCGCCGCCGGCCGCAGCTGCGGATGCGCGAGGGCATCGGAAAGCGACGCGACACCGACACTCGCCTCGAGGCGTTCGAGCGAGCGCAGGGCCGAGAGCCGAACGAGCGGGGCCTCGACGTCGTTGGTCCCGACCCGCAGCAGCGCCCCCACCGCGACGACTCCGCCGACGACACCGAGGGCGTCCGCGCCCGCTGCGCGGACGTTCGCATCGGGATCGGCGAGGGTGTGGAGCAGGACCTCGCGCGCCGCGCTGTCGCCGATCGCGGCCAGCGCATCGACGGCGAGCTTGCGAACGTCGACGTCGGGACTCGAAGTGGCTTCGAGCAGGGTGGGTGTCGCGCGTACGCTCATCGCCACGAAGGCCTCGAAGGCCGCATTTCGCCGACCCGGGTTCTCGCCGTCAGCGAGCGCCGACAACAGACCGGGAAGGACG
>JANNQH010000210.1:0-3754 GCA_031400655.1 Deltaproteobacteria bacterium
CGGCCGAGCAGTCCCTCGAAGGCGACGATGAAATTGCGGAAGGCCTGATCTTCGTCGTCGGAGGACGAGCCGAAGAAGCCGTTGCTGCGGTCGCCGCGCCAGTGCATCGCGCCGCCGTGCTGCATGCCGCGCAGCGTCTGCGTCGTCATCGGGCCCTTCATGGGATGGAACACGTTCGTGACACCGACGCCGTTCAGACCCGGCGGCGCGTTCAGCGGCGCGAACTGGATCAGCATCGGATTGTTGGTCAGGATGTCGTCCGGGTTGCCGAGATCCCAGCCGAGCTGGTCCATGTCGCCGAAGGGGTGGCAGGACGCGCAGGACGCCTCGCCGTTGCCCGAGCTGCCCCGAGCGTCGTAGAGGAAAGGTCGACCCTCGACGACCTCGAGCGGCTCCTGGTTCGGGAAGTTCCAGTGCGCGAGCTCGGTCCGACTCGAGAGATCGACCATCGAGATGCCGTTGTCGAAGCGCGTGTAGACGAAGAGGCGATCGTTCGGCTCGTCGAGGATCAGCCCGGCGGGTCCACCGCCCGACACGTCGATGTATCCACTCGAGAGCAAGGTTGGATCGAAGGTATTCGATTCGAGAGCGGCCGTCGGAAGCACGCCGACGCGCGACGAGCCGAAGGCGCTCACATAGAGCGTCGCGCCATCGCCCGAGACGGCCATCTCGAGGGGCGTCGCGAGGCTGTGATCCCGCTGCGTCGGATCAAAGCCGGGATCGCCGGCCAGTACGCCGTAGTCGATGTGTTTATTGAGATGGCGGGGCAGGACGCTCGTCCCGTCGATCACGGTGATGCGCGTCTCGGCGAGATGGCCCTGGACGGTCGAGCCCCCGGTGATACCCGGGCCCTCGAACTGGGTCAGGTTGTTCGAGTTCGTATTGGAGACATAGAGCTTTCCCGAATCAGGGTTCACGGCCATGTTGAAGAGCGTCGTGCCGACGCCCGCATGGGCGCGGGTCTGGGCGAGCGTCGTCGTGTCGAGCTCGAAGACGTCGAGATCGGGCAGGTTGAAGCGGACATGCGGCAAGAAAAAAGGCAATCCCGTGTTCCAGATCCGGCCGAGCATGTCGCGCCACTGGCCGTCGCCTCCCTGCTGCGCGATCAGGCCGACCTCCGGCGCCTGGAGGCCCTGGAAGTTCTGCGAAGGCCCCGGCACCCCGCCTGGTGAATTCACTTGCGGCGCAATCGTGCAGGGCGTCGTCTGGCTGAAGCCGTCGCAGACGAAGGCGTTGTTGATCGCAGTCGTGCGGTTGCCCGAGTGATAAATCGCGACCCAGACCTTGGTCCCGTCCCGCGAGCGCGCGAGGGCCCGGGGCGTATCACCGAAAACGGTGACGATCCGGATCGGAGTTCCACCTAACGTCAAACCGAGATTGGCCGCGTCGAAGACCCAGACGTCGGCGCGGCCGATGCCCTCGGTCGTGAGCTGCGGGTCGCCTGCGCCGGGGACTCCGGGGACTCCGGTGAGCGAGGCGTCTGTGCGGTGCTGCCCGCGGTGGGCGGTCGTGATGAAGGCGCGCGCATTGCCCGGGCCGGCGAAGACGATGTCGCGCGGCTCGTCGCCGACGAGCAGCGTGCGCCGGACGACGCCCGCCACGGGATCGACGACGCTGATGCTGTCGGACAGATGATTGACGACCCAGACCTCGGAAGCGCTCCGCACCGCGACCGCGACCGGCTCCTGGCCGACCGGAATCGAGCGCAGAAGGGTCAGCCCGCTCGCGTCCACCCGAAAGACCTCGAGCCGGCCGTCCGGCGTGTTGACGGCGTAGAGCTCGCTTCGATCCGGCGAGAGCGCCATCGGACGAACCGGACCACTCTCGAACGCGAGAAAATCGGGGGCGGCAAAGACGGCGGAGGCGTGGACGACGGATACGAGCGCGGCGACGGCGCCTATAAAGAATCGGGCAACGAAGGCGGCAGTCTCACGATTCATCGATCACCGGTCCTCTCGTCATGAAATGCTCGATGAAGCAGTCGCTGAAGTCTTCGAAGCTCGGCCCGACGAGCGCCCCGCGCGAGTGGGTCCGAGGCACGCCTCGCACCCTTCTACCAGAGTGCAACCCGCCTTTGTTCGGAAAGTTGCACGCAATTCGCGGATGGGGCGTCAGGAACGCGAGGAGCCGGGTCCGCGCTCCCGAGCCTGCCTGCCTCGGCGGTGAAGACGGAGCAGCGTGAAGGCCCGATCGGCGATCGAGAGTACGGTCGAGACGACGAGGCCGAAGCCCAGCAGCTCGACCACCCGGTCGGAGGGCTGTGACTGGGCGACCGCCTCGCGGGTGACCACGATGCCGAGCGGGACGAAGTAGAGAACCCCGTTCCAGCGTCCGAGACCACTCGCGCGCAGCGGCTCGCCCGCGAGCCAACGCGAATCGAGCACGTACTGCACGAAGGCGACAGCGACGAGGATGGGCAGGGCCGGGGTGACCCGCCCGCCGAGCGCCAACGCCGCGAGCCCGGCAGTCACGAAGCTCGCATCGCTCGCGTGGTCGAGGAGTCCGCCGAAGCGCGAGCTCTCGCCCCGGGCCCGGGCGATGCGCCCGTCGACGAAATCCGTTCCGACGGCGAGCCAGAAGAGCGAGCACGCAAGCGTCCAGTCGTGCCCGACGACCGCGAGGAAGAAAAAGGGAACAGAGACGAGCCGCAACAGGGTCACGGCGTTCGACAGCGTGATCAGGCGCGCCACCGGGTGATCCGATCGCGAATTCGATTCCAGCCGAGTCGATCGAAGAGCGGCTCGATCCGCGCGCGATCGGCACCTTGATAGGCGAGATCTGCGAGCCCCGGCGAGAGCCCGGGCACGCTGCGAAGCACCGTCGCCAGCGATTTCGTCGCCAGCGCCCGCTCGCGATGAGCCGCCAGCTTCTCGGCCAGCTTCGCCGCCCCCCGCACCTTGACCTCGCCCCACGCCACAGCGCCCGCCCCGACCGGAATCGCCTCGATCGACTCGAAGACCTGCAGGATCGCCGCCGCCGATTTCGCGCCGACCCCCGGCACGCCGGGCAGATTGTCGATCACGTCCCCCACGAGCCCGAGATAGTCGGGGATCTGCGACGGCGAGACCCCGAACTTCCCGCGCACCCCATCCGCGTCGAAGGTCGCCGCCTTCGCGAGATCGTGGACGACGATCCTGCCGTCCTCGCGCACGAGCTGACAGAGATCCTTGTCGGTCGTGAGGATGCGCGCGCGACCGCGCCAGCGGATCACGTCTTCGCAGAGGGCGCCGATCAGGTCGTCGGCCTCGTAGTCGTCACGCTCGAAGGCCGCGAAGCCGAGGGCCTCCGCGATCTCCTTGCAGAGCTCGAACTGGGGCTCGAGATCGTCCGGCGTCTCGCCGCGCTGCGCCTTGTAGCCGGGCTCGATCGCGTTGCGAAAGCTCGTCATGGCTGCGTCGAAGCAGACGGCGACGTGCGACGGCTCTTCTTCGGCGGCATAGCGGATCAGCGTATTCGCGAAGCCGTAGGCGGCGTTGCAGGGCGTCCCGTCGTCCGCCTTCATCGGCGGCAGCGAATGATAGGCGCGGAAAATGTAGACGTGGCCGTCGAAGAGGTGGACGAGGGGATCGCTCGCGCGCTCCTCAGGGATTCCAGGCGTCGGAGGCATCCGAGCCACCTATCGCCGCTCGTCCAGCACCGCCTCGACGATCATCTCCGCGGCGTGGGCCAGCTTCAGATCGCGCTTCTCGCCGCTCGCGCGCCGCACGAGCTCGACGATCCCCTCCGCCAGGCCCTTCGGCCCGACCGTCACGCG
>JANNQH010000211.1:0-17665 GCA_031400655.1 Deltaproteobacteria bacterium
AGAGGAGGGGGCGAGTGAGCCGTTTCGTGATCCATGGTGGGCGTGCCCTGTCCGGCGAGATCCGGGCCTCGGGGAGCAAGAATGCGGTGCTGCCGATGATCGCGGCGGCCCTGCTCACCGACGAAGAAGTCGTACTCGAGAACGTCCCGTCGATCCGGGACGTCGACGTCATGCTCGAGATCGCGGGCGTGCTTGGGGCCCAGGTCTCGCGCGCAGGCGATCGGGTCAGCATCCGCGCGGCGGAGGTGTGCGACACGCCGCTGCCGCACGAGCTGTGCGAGCGCGTCCGGACCTCTCTTTTGTTCGTAGCTCCGCTGCTCCACCGGCTCGGCCGCGCGAAGCTCCACCCGCCCGGCGGCGACGGCATCGGACGCCGCCGCCTCGACACCCATTTCTACGGCCTGCGTCAGCTCGGCGCCCAGATCGACGAGTCGGAGTTCGAATTCCGTGTGCCGCAGGGCGGCCTGTCGGGCGCCATCATCTTCTTCGACGAAGCGAGCGTCACCGCGACCGAGCACATCCTGATGGCCGCGGCTCTCTCGCGGGGTACGACGACGATCCTGAACGCCGCAAGCGAGCCCCACGTGATGGATCTCGCGCGGCTCCTGATCGCGATGGGCGCCCAGATCGAAGGCCTCCAGACCAACACCCTCACGATCACCGGCGTCGAGCGCCTGCGCGGCGCGACCCACCGCGTCGTCTCCGACCACATCGAGGTCGGCTCCTACCTCGCGCTGGCGGCGGCGACCCACGGCGGCGTCACCGTGCACGACACTGTGCGCGGCCACTACTGGATGATGCACCGGGTGTTCGAGCGCTTCGGCATCGACATCGAGATCAAGAGCGACCGCATCGTGCTCGCGAGCGGCCAGATCCCGCGCGTTCGCCCCGACGCCGGCGGCGCGATTCCGCAGGTCGACGACGGGCCGTGGCCGCAGTTTCCGACCGACATGATGAGCCCGTTCCTCGTGCTCGCGACCCAGAGCGAGGGGACGATTCTCTTCTTCGAGAAGATGTTCGAGGGGCGCATGTACTTCGTCGATCCGCTGATCCAGATGGGTGCGAACGCGATCATTTGCGATCCCCATCGCGTGATCATCTCGGGGCCGTCGAAGCTGCGGGGGCAGACGGTGCGGAGCCCGGACATCCGCGCGGGCATGGCGATGATCATCGCGGCGTGCTGTGCGACGCGAAGACCCTGCATCGTCCAGAACGCCGAGATCGTCGACCGCGGCTACGAGCGGATCGAGGAGAAGCTCCGCGCCCTCGGCGCGGACATCGAACGCGTCCCGGACTGAGCCGGCGCGGTCGGTTGCGGCAGGCGGATGTGGCGCGCGATTCCGGCGTGCGCTGGCAGCGCGTCGACGAGCTCACCGCCGAGGGCACACGCGGCATCCCGGGCGATCGCGAGGGCGAGCTCGGCGTCGTGGGCGCGCGGCAGCTGACCTGCGAGCTCGGTGTCAGGGGCCGGCGAGCCCTCCGGCCGTCTCTCCGGCAACAGGTCGAGGGCGACCGAGATCACGATCTCCGTCTCGGCTCGTCCGTCGCCGTCCCCGTTACAAAAAGCCGTCTCGATCGAGAGCAGGAGGCCCGTGGCGTGGGGATGGACGGGCGGAAGCGTCGCTCGCTCGCTCGCCCAGTCGATCAGCCCGGCAAGGCAGGCATCGAGCAGCGCCTCGCGCCCCCAGATCTCCGCCGGACCCCGCGACACGTCGATCTGCAGCCCGAGCTTGCCCGCTTCGGGCCGGCTCGCATACGCATCCCGCACTCGAGCGACGAGCTTGCGGGTCTCGATCCACTGGGCCGCGTCGTCGCCGTCCCGGTCGCGAATCAGGGCATGCTCGACGATCTGCGTCATGCGCCGGGTCGCTTCGAGCATCTGATCGGCATGGGCCGGCAGGCCGCCCGGCTCGAGGTTCTCGAGCAGGGAGACGAGCTGGGCGAGGGAGCGCTCGAGCGGGTGGCCCGCGTGGCGCGTGCGGAAGACGGTGAGGCCCGATCGCAGGCGATCGAGGGGCGCGGCTTCGGCTCCGCGGGCAGACGCCTCGCCCTGGGTCAGGTCGCGCAGGATCGCGACCGCGCGCCACTCGCCCTCGGCGGTCTGGTGCGAGCGGATCGAGACTTCCGCGATCACGCGCCGGCCGTGGGCTGCGTGCAGCTCGATGCGCTGCTTCACGACGGCGTTTCCGACGGGGGCCGATCGGAAGGCCTCGAAGCGCCGGGTCGCGACCTCCTGGACCGCAGTCGGCACCCACAGCCGGTAATGGCTCCCGGTCACCTGCTCCGACGAATAGCCCATCAGGTCGCGGACCGACGCGCTCACGAAGACGAGCCGTCCCGCCGCGTCGATCTCGCATAACATATCGACCGCTGCATCCGAGAGCGCCCGGAGCTGTCGCTCGCTTGCGAGCGAAGCTTCGAGGGCGCGCGAGAGATTGGCGTGGCGCGCATGTAGCTCGAGCTGCCGATCTTCGAGATGACGCAGTACGAAGCCCGGAGCGAAGAGTGAGCGCCAGAGTCGCCCGATGCGCGCCCGGCCGGTGCGGGAGGACGGCAGCGTGATGTCGTAGTGTGCGGATCGCTCTTCCGCCCTCGCGCACACGACCGCGTCGGGCATATCGAGCAGCCGGGGCAGTGCGCGGAAGACGCCGGTCGCCAGGTGAAGCAGCTGGGGGCAGGGGCGAAGCCCATCCGGGAGTCGGATTTCGAGCGAGAGTCGATTCCTCCCACTGGATTCCAACGTGACCTGCAAGCCCTGGATCGCCCAAGGCAGGATCCAGGTCGTGGCCGCGCGATAGAGAGAAGCAGGCGACGCCGCCCAGGCCGCGAGCGCTCGCAGTGCGCGGCTACGTGGCGCGCCGAACGCCCACTCGCCACAGATCTCGAGACCCTCGGAGCCACCCACGTGGTGTTCGAGACGGCGCAGGAGGGTGCTCGCATGGTCCCAGTGGACGGCGCTGGTGACGCCGCCGTTTTCGTCGACCGGGATGGGCAGGTCACCGACCAGACGAGCCGGCGAGATCTCGTGTCGCTCGAGCGCACCGAAGAGCTCCGACAGGAAGTGGGCGGAGATCCGTCCGAGCTCGTCGCTCGCTTCCAAGCTGGCCGCTTCCGAGTCAGGATTCATCACGGACCCTTCCCCTTCGGGCTGGGGAGTACAAAGGACAGTGGCACATGCCCTGACCCTGTCGGTGACTTGAATCACGACGCCGGCCCCATGGGGCCAATGCCCCATCCCGCTTGCGAAAGATCCGTCTCACCCCCGCGTATGAGAATGCAGTGTGTTGCCGATTTGCGCATCGGGCGGACCCCTGACCGACGGGTTCCCAGTGCGCGCTATGCTGCCGGCCGACAGTCCGACCCCCCATTCATGCATGCGATCGAGCCAGCTCCGCCTGGGCATACTCGGCGGCTGCGGGGGTGAATCACGGGAGGCGGCGTGCGGCCGACCTTCGAGCTCAACCGATGCCTTCTTCTCCTGGTGCTGAGCGCGCTTGCGTGCCTCGCCGGGCCGCGCGTCGCAGCGTCCGCGCCCGAGCAGTCCAGCGAGACCCAGCTCGACCGGGCGCTCCAGGGTCCCTGGCGATGGCTCGAACCCGAGCTCGCCGCACCGACCCAGGCGACCAATCTCGCCCTCGGCCCCTGGCTCGAGCCGGCGATCACCCTCGACCCCGAGCGAAGGCTGAGGGCGATCCGACAGCTCGCGCTGCCGGTCGAGCCGCCGCTCGCGCCCGCTGAGTCCCCTTCCACGACGGCAACGCCGCCGGAGGCGCCGACGCCTCCGACCGCGGCCGAGGAGGAGCAGCCGGCCCGCGCTCCCATCCTTCGCCGCGCCGCCCTCGATTCGGCTCGGGTGCTCGAGGCCGCCAACGAGTCGGCTGCCGCGGCCGAGGCCTACGCCGGGGTGATCGAAGCGGCGAAGCAAGAGGGCGACGAAATTCCGGTCGACGTCTGGCATGGGCTTGCCGTGAGTCTTGCCCGCGCGGGTGACGCTGTCGGAGCGGAGCGCGCGTTCCTTTCTGGACTCGACGCCTCGGGCGAAGCGCCCGAGCAGATCCGTTTCCGCTATGACCTGGCGGGCTTCTACCGCTCGCGCGGCCGGCTGCTCGAAGCCGTCGCGATCGTGGATGCGCTGCTCCAGCACGCGCCGGAATCGCGCGAGATCGCCGAGGCCCGCTCGGCGCTCTCGTCGTCGATCGAATGGACTGCGCTCGGCCTATCCCGCGGCGCCTCGCCCGAGTGGCCGGCGCCGCCGCCCGCGCCCGGTTGGGAGGAAGTCGATCCGCGCGTGACCGAGCTGTTGGCGTGGGTGCCGGAGCCGCTTCGGCGCTTTGTCTTCTACCCGGGCCAGCTCGTCGCCGCGCTCGGGTTGGTGCGCAGCGCTGCCTACCTCGGCGCCGCGGGGCTGGTTTTCGTCGCGCTGCTCCTGCTGCGGCGACAGCGCGGCGACATCGCGGTGGCGATCGAGTATCCGGAAGAGCTGCGCGGGATCTTTCGCGTGCGCTGGCGGGGCAGCCGAAGACGACTTCCGGATACGACGACCGCGGAGCAGATCCGCAAGGGCGGTGCCTCGACCCGCCGCCAGCATCACATGGTCGCGCGCGAGACCCAGTTCCAACGCCTCTTTACGGGTCGTTACCACGTCCTCGTCGACGGCCTCCTGATCGATCCTGCGACCGACGAGGTGCTCGGCAAGATCCATGAAGAGAAGATGGTGCGCGTGCGCCATCGGCGGACCGTGCGCGTCGAGTTCGACGTCCACCCGTCGACCTGTCCCGTCGATCTCTCGGTCGTCTGGGGCGACCGACCGGCCCACGAGGCCCAGGTTGCGGTGCCCGGTCTCGTCGACAAGCCGCGCGCCGCGGAGGCGGGCTCGATCCGGATCTTGCTGCCCAAGGGCACCCATCATCTGCTCGTCGGCTGCGGCGATCGCGTCTTCGACCACACGCTCGTCGTCAGCTCGTTCCGGCCGACGACGGTGCTGATCGACGTGCTGGCGGCGGATGCGGTCTTCAAGGGTTGTCCGCCGGCGGTGTTCCCCTATCTGACGGGCGACCTGCCCTCGGCGGCCCGCGCCCTCGAGCGCGATGGTCAGGCGAAGCTCGGCTACCGGTTGCTCGCGATCAAGCACGAGCGGGACGGCGATCTCGCTCGTTCGGCGGACTTCTACGAATCCGCTTCGGATCCGCTCGCCGCTGCGCGGCTTCGCCTCGCGCAGGGCGAGTTCGCTCGCGCGGCTTCGCTCTTCGAAAAGGCGGAGTCCTTCATCGAGGCCGCCGAGGCGCATCTCAAGGACGAGCAGGCCCTGCGCGCGGGCGCGTGCTACGAGCGGGTGCTCGACTACGAGCGGGCGATCCGCTGCTACCGCGAGTGCGGTGCCATCGACCGCTGGCTGACGGCCCTCGAGCGCTACGGCCGGGTCTTCGAAGCGGCGCAGCTGGCGATTGAGCACGGCCAGCGACCGCGCGCGATCCGGCTGCTGCAGCTCGTCGACGCGACCGACCCCGATTTCCGGGAGGCCTGCGGGCTGCTCGCCGACGCCTTCGAGACCGAGGGCCACTACGATCTCGCCGCTGCGAAGCTCGACGAGCACATCGCAACCTTCCGTCCGGCCTACGCCCCTGCCGCCACCTACGCCCGCCTCGCCGGTTGCTGGGATCAGGCGGGTCACACCGAGCGCTCCCTCGGCATCCTCGAAGACCTGCGACGGCGCGAGCCCACCTATCCGAACATCGCGGCGCTGATCGAATTGCTCCGCAAGCAGCGCAGCGCTTCGGGACACGTCTTCGCCCCCGCGCCCCAGCAGCGCATCAGCGACCGGACCCAGGACGGTGCTTCGACCGCCTTCGTCGGCGAGGTCCGCTACGAGCTGCTGGAGGAGATCGGCCGCGGCGGCATGGGCGTCGTCTACAAGGCCCGCGACACCCGCCTCGGCCGCATCGTAGCCCTCAAGCGTTTACCGGAGGGCCTGCGCCGTCATCATCCCCGGGCGCTGCAGTTCTTCCTGCGCGAGGCCCAGTCGGCTGCGCGCCTGAATCACCCGAACATCGTGACGGTCTTCGACGCCGATCAGCAGGACGGCCAGTTCTTCATCACGATGGAGCTGCTCGAAGGCCAGCCGCTGCACACCATCCTGCGCGAGCGCGGCCAGCTCTCTGCCATCAACGTGATCGGAATCGCCCGCCAGGCCTGCCGCGGTCTCGACTACGCCCACGGCCAGGGCATCGTCCACCGCGACATCAAGACGGCGAACCTCTTCGCGACGACCGAACGCGTCATCAAGATCATGGATTTCGGCCTTGCGAAGGTGCTCGAGGAGGTTCGCGGCGCGACGACCCTCGTCTCCGGGACGCCCTATTACATGTCGCCCGAGCAGGTGCTCGGCCAGGACGTCGATCACCGCTCCGACCTCTACTCCCTCGGTGTGACGCTGTTCGAGCTCACGACCGGCCGCGTCCCCTTCGACTCCGGCGAGGTCGCCTATCATCATCGCCACACCCCGGCCCCCGATCCGCGCTCGTTCCGCCCCGATCTGCCCGAGCCCCTCGCACGGCTGATCGGGCGCCTGCTCGCGAAGAGTCCGGGCGATCGCTATCCGAGCGCGGCCGCGGTGCTCGACGTTCTCATGGAAATGGAAATCGAGTCGCTCGGTTGACACCCGGTCTGGCGGATTCTCCAGATTCCATCTGACGGACGATCAATGTTCGTCGGTGTGTGTCGGGTCACTTCCCCACCGACGCGGTTCGGGCAATCTGCGCAGCGATGAAGTCGCCCGACGCTGCCACGGATCGAGACGAAGATGGAATCGAAGTCTGCAGCGATGCCGAGCTCGACGAGCTCGTCGACCGCTATGCGCACCGCGTTCGCTACTTCGCGCAGCGCATCGAGCGCCGATACGGACTCGACCCGGTCTGGCGCGACGACCTGATCTCCGCCGGCTATTTCGGACTCCTGAAGGCGCTGCGCAATCGCAGGCCTTCGGCTCATCCGCACGAGCTCTCGGCCTACGTCTCGAAGCGCGTCGAGGGCGCGGTGATCGACGAGGCGCGACAGGTGCTCGGACGCGCCTCGGCCCGGGCCGATCTCGATCCGGCCGATCTCGAGGACGGATTCCGCGTCGACGAGGGCTTCGTCGACTGGCTCGACCGGGGCCCCGGTCACCCCGAGGACCTGGTCGACGGCCGCAATCGCTGGCGCCAGATCGAAGACTCCTTCGACCACCTCGACGACGATCACAAAGCCTGGCTGCTCGCGGTCGCCGCGGGCAGCACCCTCGCCGAGATCGCCCGCGGCGACGGCGCAAGCCCCGCCCGGCTCCAGAACCTGATGGCCCGGATCACCCGTTCGGTGCGCGCGAATACGCCCGAGCTGCGGCGCCTGCTGCGACACGAGATCTGAGCTCCGCCGGTCGGCTTCGGGCTCGCCCGGGCTCGGCTCGGATCAGGAGGGGATCGAGTGGGTCGCAGAAGCCTGCGCGGACGACCTAATTTGCTTGACTGTCGCCCGTCAGCATGAGAGGCTGGATACACGAGATTCTCCGCCGGGCCCCGTTCCGTCCCGGCGAGAGGGGCGCGCCGGCGCGAGCCCGACTGGAGCTGATCATGCGGTCCCGCCCGATCGGCCATGTTTTTCGAGCCGTACTCGCGATGGCGCTGGTGCTCGCGGCAAGCGATGCGGCCTTCGCGCAGCTCACGATCACGGCTCAGTTCGATCCGTCGGCGTCGTCGGACAATTGTGGACTCGCATTCGATTCCTCGGCGCACGAGGTGTGGATCCATGAATGTAGCGGCGCGAACGTGCAGCGTTATTCCACGGCGGGGACCTTGCTCTCGTCGGCGGTCGCGCGTCCGGGCGAGGCGGCCAACGACGTGGACGTCGAGCTGTCGACTGCGCCGTTCAGCCTCGCGGCGACTGTCCTGCCCGCGAACGCCCTGCTCTTCATCAACGGCGAGACGGGACCCGCCGAGATCTACGCCCTCGACAAGACGACGGGCGCGGTGCTCTCGACCTTGAACACGAGCTTCGGTGCGAGCCATGTGGTGGGAGGCGCCTATCACCGGATCCGCGGGACCCTGTTTCTCGTGCAGGATAAGGTCGCCGGTGCGACGAACGGGAACCGGATCGCCGAGATCAGTCCGGCCACCGGAAGCGTCCTCAGCACGTTCCAGATCGCCTCGACCTTCTCGGTCAATTTCGGTGATCTCGAGGTCTGCAACGCGACGGGCAATCTGATCGCCGTGAGCAGCGACGAGAGCCGGATCGCCGAATACACGCCGACGGGGACTCTCGTCCAGTACTTCCCGCTGCCCGTTGGTAGGAGCTCGCTCGCCGGGATCGGGATCGACGAATCGACGGGGGATCTCTGGGTGGCGAGCTCGGCGGGCGGGGGCGATGTCTAGCGGCTGACCGGCGGGCCCTGCGCGCCGACGCCCGTCCCGTCGCTTTCGGGTCACGCCTATCTCGTGCTGGTGGGGCTGCTCGTGGCGGGGGGCCTGGCGTCGCCGAGCCTGCGCGCCCGGCTCGTGGGCGAGCGGCGTACATCCGCCTGAACGCGTCCTCCGCGCGAAGACCCGCCCGATCTCGATAGGGGTCGATCGAATCCATCCGGGGCCGTACCATGCGCCCGTTCCGGGGCAGCGCGGGCGCCAACGTCCGCGCGCCGGTCGGAGCGATCGGGGAGGATGAGCGTGGCGGAGTCTTCGAATGGGCGGTCGGTGATCATTGCCGCGGTGCTGGTCAGTTTGTCGGTGATCGGGGGAAGCTTCTTCGTTGCGGATTCGCTCGATCGGGCGACGGCGGAGATCGGGAAGGCGACCGAGGCCCTCGCGGACCTGCCCCTCGCGGCGGCGCCGGGTGGCCGGCCGAGTCGGCCGCCGGGGCCCGATCCGGCGCGGGAGTACAAGATCGACGTCGGCGATGCGCCCGCCCGCGGCGAGAGCAACGCGAAGGTCACGATCGTCGGGTGGTCGGATTTCCAGTGTCCCTTCTGCGATCGGGTCGGGCCGACGCTGAAGCAGATCGAGCAGGACTACGGCGATTCGGTCCGGATCGTATTCAAGCATCTCCCGCTCGAGATCCATCCCGACGCCCGCGCCGCCCACGCCGCGGCCGAGGCCGCCCATCGCCAGGGTAAATTCTGGGCGATGCACGACCGCATCTTCCTGAATCAGCGTGATCTGCGGCCGGAGACGCTCGAGGGCTACGCGAAGGAGATCGGGCTCGATCTCGATCGCTATAGAAAGGACGTCGTGTCCGCGGATGTGAAGAAGGCGATCGAGGCGGACCTCGAGCAGGCGCAGAAGCTCGGTGTGACCGGAACGCCGTCGTTCTTCATCAATGGGCGCAATCTCTCGGGCGCACAGCCCTATCCGAACTTCAAGCGGATGATCGACGAAGCGCTCGAGGCGAAGGGCTAGTCGCGGCCGGTGATCCGCGGAATCGTCTTCGACCTCTTCGACACGCTGGTCGATCAGAATCACCGTCGCCTGGCCCCGATCGAGGTCGCGGGCCGGCGCATGTCGGCGACCTTGCCCGACCTGCATGCTTTCGCACGCGATCGCGCAGCGATCCGCCAGGATCTGCTCGAGTTCGCCGAGACTCTCGACGCCGTCGATGCCGAGCTGCGGCGCACGACGATCGACCTCGGGCTCGAGCTCTCGACGATCGACCGCTTCGAGGCGCTCGCGAGTCGGCTCGGCTGCGGCGATTCGCGCGCGTTGGCGCGGGACCTCACGCGGATCCACATGGGAGCGCTGCAGGCCGCGGTCACGGTGCCCGACCATCACGAGCCCGTGTTGACGGCGCTCGCCTCGCAGTTCCGGCTCGGGCTCTGCTCGAATTTTTCGGACGGTGAGACGGCACGGGCGGTCGTGGCCGAGGCGGGCTTCTTGCCGCATCTGCGCGCGATCGTCATCTCCGATGAGGTCGGAATCCGCAAGCCTCGGAGCGAGATCTTCGAGGCGGCCGCAGCGGGACTCGCGCTCGAGCCCCGTGAGATTCTGCACGTCGGCGACAGCCTCGAGGCCGACGTCGCGGGCGCCGCGGCGATCGGCATGCAGACCGTCTGGCTCACCCGCCGCGTCCGCAAGCCCGACGAGCTCTTCGCGCGCTACCACGGTCCAAGGCCGGATTTCGCGCTCGACGATCTGCGCGACCTGCCGGTCCTGATGGCGCGGCACGGCGCGGGTCGTGGCGGAGCGGGTGGGTCGTGACGGAGTGGTTGGGTAGAAAAGAGTGGATGGGTAGAAAAGAGCGAGTGGGCCTAATGGATCGAGCCGGGCCGGATCAGCTGGAAAAGCGCCACCTCGGCCTCGAACTGGGTCCCGTCGCGGCGGACCATCTCGAAGGTACCCGCCATCGAGCCAAAGGGCGTCGGGAGCGGGCAGCCCGAGGTGTATTCGAAGCTCTGGCCGGGCTCGAGGACGGGTTGCTCGCCGACGACGCCGGGGCCATGGACCTCCTCGGTATGGCCCGTGCCGTCGACGATCGTCCAGTGGCGATTGATCAGCTGGACCGTCGATTCGCCTTCGTTCGAGATCGTGATCGTGTAGAGGAAGAACCAGCGGCTGGCGGGCGGGCTGCTGTGCTCCGCCGAATAACGCGCGCGGACCAGCACGCGAACGCCGCCGGTCAGCGCAACGGAAGTCGTTTCGAAGAGTTCGAGATCGCTCACGGCGAGGACTCTAGCAGCGAACTTCGGGCCGGGGCCGCCCGGCTTTCGGGATCATTCGTGAGGTCGAGCGCGTGAATTGCCTGCTCGTCGAGCGGTCGGAATGGGATCCCGAGAGCGGCCGTGCGCGGATCGGGGGGCGGCGCCGCCGACATGCGGAGCAGATCCTGCGCGCGTCGGTGGGCGATCGGCTCCGCGTGGGCATCGTCGGCGGTCGGCTCGGGAGTGGTCGGATCCTCGCGCTCGATTCCGAGCAGCTCGAGCTCGAGCTGACCCTCGAGGAGGACCCGCCGCCGAAGCGGCCTCTCGAGCTGGTGCTGGCGCTGCCCCGGATCCCGGTCTTCCGGCGCCTCGTCTCGACGGCGGCGAGTCTCGGTGTCGAGCGGCTCCTCATCGTCGGGACGGCACGCACCGAGAAGAGCTTCTGGCAGAGCCACGACGTGGCGGATGACGCCATTCGCGAGCGGCTGCTGCTCGGCCTCGAGCAGGCTCGCGACAGCATCCTTCCGCAGGTCGAGCTCGTGCGGCATTTCGAAACCCTCGTCGAGCAGGTGTTGCGGCCCGGGCTCGCCGGAAGGCGCGGGATCCTTGCCCATCCCGGCGCTGCGACGCCGTGTCCCCATCAGGTGTCGGGGCCGGTGACGCTCTTCGTCGGGCCCGAGGGTGGTCTCGTCGACGACGAGGTCGAGCGGCTCGCGTCGATCGGATTCGAGCCGGTGCACCTCGGCGCGCGGATCCTGCGCGTCGAGCCGGTCATTCCGCTGCTGGTCGGTCGCTTGTTCGATTGAGCTCGGATGCGGTCACGCCGATCGCGAGGATCTGCGTCATCGGCAGGTCCGTACGATCGGGGACCGACAGGGCCGGGAAAGCGCTCGCCCCGGAGCCCGGATCGCGGACCGGCGGCTCGACGTCGAAGGCGATCAGGCTGAAATGGACGATCAGCAGCATCGAGTAGACCGCGAGCGCGGCGTAGAGGCCGATCTTCGCGAAGCGGAAATTCTTGTGGACGAGGAGCAGGATCAGCCAGAAGCCGACGACCAGGCATTTCTGGGCCAGGAAGGCTGCCGGTCCGAGATCGAGGAAGTAGTCCATCACCGGATTGGCTTCGCGTCCACCGCGGTGGAGCCAGAGCATCGTCATGCAGGCGTCGGCGACGTTGAGCAGGAAGATCGCGAGCAGCAGCGCCACGTCCTGCTTCGAATAGCGATCGACGTAGCCCTTCCGGTCGGAGCTGCGGCGGCCGCGTGCGCGGCGAAGCGGGGAAAAGAGATCTTTCCAGGGCTTTGTCGGTCGGTTGCGGCGGTCATTGCTGCGGCGCTCGTCTGGCCGCCGCATCGCGTCGACGCGGACGGGACGAGACGGATCCTTCGCACCCTGCGGTGCGCCGGGGGACTTGCGGCTGCCTTGCACGCGACATGCTCCCTGCGGTCGGAATGTCTCGGACGACTCGCAGGGCTATCGGTCGCGGTGGGGCGTGATATGAGCGTCAGTACGAAAAGGCCCGCTCGAGCAGCCAGAAACAACCCAGCCCGCAGAGCCCAGCCGTCGCGAGGTCGCGGCTGTTTCGCTGCCAGGCGGGTGCAATGAAGCGGGCCGCCAGCGCAAGCGTCGGCCAGGCGAGCAGCACGATCGCGATCTGACCCAGCTCGACGCCGAGATTGAAGCCGAGCAGCGCCGGCACGAGGCGCTCCGTCGGCAGCTCGAGGCGGGCGAGGATGCCGGCGAAGCCGAAGCCGTGGACGAGCCCGAACGCGAAGGTCAGCGCAATGCGGAGCCGGTCGTGGGTCGCGCGAGCGGCGAGCGCAAAATAACACGCGCTGAACAGAATGAGGCCGAGCAGGCTGACGACGGGAATCGAGCCGCCGATCAACGGCGAGGCGAGAGAGAGGAGAGCGAGTCCGGCGAGGGTGGCGATCGGGATCCACTTCGGTCGCCCGGCGACGATCCAGCCCTTCTCGATCGCGACGAGGGTGATCGAGAACGCGATGATCGCTTCGACGGCCGCCGCGCGCGGATGGATGAGACCCATGACCGTGAGCGCGAGAGTCAGGCTGTGGGCCAGCGTGAAGCCGGTGACGAGGCGGGCGATCGCGCCCAGGCGATCGGCCAGCAGCATGAGGCCGAGCAGGAACGCGAGGTGGTCCCAGCCCGAGAGAATGTGGTGGATGCCGAGCATGAGATAGTCGACGAAGCGGCTGCCGACGACTTCTCCGGGGGCCTCGGTCGAGGACGCGCGGACGACGAAGACGGGTGCGGCCTCGGTGAGGACCTGCTCGCGGACGCGGTCGGGGAAGGCGGTGAAGCGGGCTCTGGCGAAGTGGAGGTGGGAGGGGGCGACGTCGAGCAGCACCCGGCTCCGAATCGCGAGCGCGCCCACCGCCGTCGGACAATCGACGCGCCACGCATAACGCACCGAGCCCTCACCGTCGGGGATTCGCCGCGCTGGCAGCGCCGGCTTGCAGATCACCTCGTCCGCCGTCAGGACGAGCTCGCTGGCAAAGAAGTCACCGGTCGAATCCGCGGCGGGCAGGCCGGCGGGGGATTCGCCCGGGCCGAAGGTGCCCGGCGGAAGCGCTTCCGGTCCGAGGCGGGAGAGCTCGAGGAGCGCCATCCGCAGCGACACGTTCGCGCCCGTCGCATCGATCTCCCAGCTCGAGTAGGAGATGCTCCGACCGTGGGCCGCTGCGCTTCTTGCCAATCCGTGCGAGAGCGTCGACACGGCGATGAGGGCCAGCGCCGCGAAGCGCAGGATGCGCAGGCGTCGCTGCGAACGAAAGAGGAAGGCGGCTGACATGGGCCGCCACGGTAGCGTGAGGTCCGTGGCGTTCCGCTCAGAGAACGAGCGAGGCAGCAACCTCGCGCACTACATGATCGCGGCGGTTTCGACGTCGATCTCGACGAGATCACGGATCAGCCGACGGGTGGCGTCGGCGAGCTCTTTTTCGGTGACGTTCGTCGGTCGCTCGACGAGCTTCAAGTTGTCGTCGGCGGGGGACAGCGTGACGCGGCGATCGGCGCCCTGAAGCCCGTAGCGCTCGAAGAAGCGCCGGAGGCCCTGCTCGAATTCGCTGGCCGCTGCTCGGCGACCCGTGCGAGGCCCACGCTGGGCTTCGCGCCGCGCCGCGACGTCGCAAGAACTTCAGTCCGAGCACGGATCGATCTTTGTGCCCGCTGTCGGGCGCGGTTTCTCGCTCAAACGACCGTCCCTCGTCGCGCTCTCGAACCGATCCCGAGGCACAGGGGCGGAAAGTCCCGTCCTGCACGAGAGGCGATTGCGCGCGCCGAGCAGGTGTTGAATCGCTGGGCGAATTTCGTTACAACTGCGCTGGCGCTTAATTTGAAAATGCATTTCAATTTCGGTTGAGCGACCGATGCAGGCCATCAGACAGACTCGGACTCATGTGCGGCACCCGAGGGGATCGAAGGAACAGCGAATGACAAGGTTGACGGGATTTCTCGGGGTGGCGCTCGCGTCTCTCTGCCTGATGGCGGGCGCACCGGCCGCGCGGGCCCAGGCTGACGTTCAGACGACGGCCGACGAGCAGGAAGCAGCGACGACGGTGGTGGCCCCGGCCGCAGGGACGGCCGCTACGGCGCCGGCCGAGGCGCAGCCGACCAATGACAGCGAGCGGATCGACGACCTCGAAGAGCAGGTCGGCGTCCTGGCCGAGGAGGTCGGCCGCCTCGAATCGATCTTCGCCGTGCCGGAGGAGCTGGCGCTCGTCTCCTTCCATGGCCTCGGCCCCGCCGCATCCAAGGTCTACAAGAAGGACGGGGGTCTCTCGATTGGCGGCTACGGCGAGAACCGGATTCGCACCTTCCACAACACGGGCGACGACGACCGCGACAACAACTACGACCAGCTGCGCGCAGTTCTCTACATCGGTTACAAGTTCAACGAGAACTGGGTGCTGAACTCGGAGATCGAGTACGAGCACGGCGGCCGGGAGGTCGGCATCGAGTTTCTCACGATCGACTACATCTGGCGGGACGAGCTCAACTTTCGCGCGGGGAATCTGCTCGTCCCGATGGGCTTCGTGAACGAGATCCACGAACCGACCTTCTTCTTCGGCGCCGAGCGCCCCGAGGTCGAGCGGGTGATCCTGCCTTCGACGTGGAACGAGAATGGCGCCGGAGTCTGGGGAAGGATTGCGGATCGGATCGAGTACCGCGCCTACGTCATCAACGGCTTCGACGGACAGGAATTCAACTCGGGCGGTCTGCGCGCCGGGAGGCAGGGAGGCGCCGAGGCGCTGGCGAACGATTTCGCTTTCGTCGGCCGCGTCGACGTCGACGTCGTCCAGGGCATGACCGTCGGCGGCTCTGTCTACACCGGCCAGTCGGGTCAGGAACAGGCCTCGGATGCCACGGGCACCGATCGGAACGTCCCCGATGCGCAAACGACGATCTACGAGCTCCACGCCCAGTACAAGGGCAACGGCGCGAGTCTGCGGGCTCTCTGGACCGAGGCCTTCATCGACGAGGCGGGTCGGCTTTCCCGGGTGCTCGCCAAGGCTGCGACGGAATCCGTCGCCCAGCAGATGCGTGGCTGGTACCTCGAGGCCGCGTACGACATTCTCCCGCTCTTCATGGAGTCGACGAGGGCTTCGATCGAGCCCTTCTTCCGCTTCGAACGCTACGACACGCAGCGCGAGGTCTCCGATCTGGGGTTCGCCCGCGATCGCACCAAGGACATCGACCTCTATGTGGCGGGCGTTCAGGTCAAGCCGATTCCCCAGCTCGTGTTCAAGCTCGACTATCGCCATTTCGACCTCGCGCGCACCAGCAGCACGGGAGCCCGGCAGCGAGCGGACGAGGTGCAGGGACTGGTCGGTTACGTCTTCTGACGGCAGGGAGATCCGCTCGCCCATGAGCACGCTGCTCTCGCGGCCTCGGGGCGCACAGCGACATCGACTCGACGCCCGGAGGCTCGCGCTTTCTTCCGCGAGCTTCCGGGTGCTGCTCGTCGTGCTGGCCTGCATGTTCGGCCCGGTCCGATTCGCGGAGGCCAAGGTCTTCGCCAGTCAGAAGCAGGCGCTCGCGGAGGCGTTCCCCGAAGCCTCGAGGATCGATCGCCAGACGCTCCTGTTGCGCAAGGACGACGTCGCGAAGATCGAGGCCCTCACGGGCGAAAAGGTCCGCGCCAAGGTCGTCGTGATCCACGTCGCCTACCAGGGCGAAAGCGTCCTCGGCTTCGCCGAGATCGCGGTGCACACGGTCCGCACGCAGCCCGAGGCGATGTTGATCGTCCTCTCGCCAGACGGTCGGGTCCGGAGCGTTCGGATCATCGCCTTCCACGAGCCGCTCGACTATCTCCCTACGGATCGCTGGTACACGCAGTTTGGCGGCAAGGGGAAGGGCGACCGTCTGCAGCTCGGACGCGAGATCCACGGCGTCGTCGGCGCCACACTTTCAGCGCAGGCTGCCGTCGACGGTATCCGGCGCATGCTCGCCTACTGGGAAGTCCTGCTCCGCCCCGCTTACGGAACGGACGGGGCGCCCTAGACTTCCGCCGCCGCGCCGAACGTCCCCTTCCACCGCCCAATTAGGAACTCGCCTTGAGATTTACCGTCACGGGAGAGTGGGACCACAACCGGCTCCTGCAGGTCGTCGTCGTTCTCTACTGCTTCTTCGTGATCCTGCTCTGGCTCACGAACTGGATGCTCTACCTCGACGAGATGGGTTTCACGACTGCCTCGGTCGTCGAGCACTACCTCGGAAACGAAGCGGAGTTCCGTGCCCCGCGGAGCTACCGCGGAATGCTCGAGCTCGCGCATTTCCATCTCTTCGCGATGGGGATGTTGATGATGGTGTTGACGCATCTCGCGCTCTTCGTGCCCGTCCGGACGCAGCTGAAGATCGCGCTGATCGTCGTGCCCTTTGTGTCGGCGTTCGTTTCGGAGGGGTCGGGTTGGCTCGTGCGCTACGGCGGGGCGGGCTATGCGTGGACGAAGATCGCGGGCATCCTGCTGCTCCAGGGCAGTCTCGCCGCCCTCGTCGCGATCGCGCTCTGGTCGGTATTCGCGGGTAAACAGGCGGAGAACTACGCGGGAGCCGGCGACGACGCGCTCGACGGGAAAGAATGGGATTGAAGCGCCTCGCGCTGCGACTCTTCCCGATGCTCGCCGCGATGCTGCTCGCGTCGGGCTGCGCCCGGGATGTCCGCCATGGCGCGGTGAAAGACGAGCGGGTCGTCCTGTCCGACGGATGGCTCTCGATGGGGAGCTTCTTCGAAGCGGATCTGCGCGTGAAGCCGAGCGAGATCCCCGTCGCGAAGACGTGGCTCGCCTGGGCGCGGGTCGAGCTCGTGCGACTCGAGGCGGTCTACTCGCGTCACGACAGTCGATCGCAGCTCTCGGATCTGAACCGGACCCTCGCGCAGCCGGCCGCTCTCGAGCAGGGCGCGGCGATCGGCCCGGCGCTCGAGGCGGTGCTCGGCGAGTCGATCGAGGTCTGGCAAGCGACGGGCGGCGCGTTCGACGTCACCGTCGGTCCGCTCGTCGAGGTCTGGCGACGCGCGGGCGAGAAAGCCGCGTGGCCGACCGTCGAGGCGCTCCGCAAGGCAAAGGGACGGGTGGGCAGCGAGCGGCTGCGACTGCTCGGCAACGGCCGTCTCGGCGTGACTTCCGAGCGGGTGCGAATCGATCTCGACGCGGTTGCGAAGGGCGCGGCCCTCGATCATCTCGGCGCTGCGCTCGCGCGCGTTCTTCCCGATGTCCCCGCGCTGCTGAATCTCGGAGAGAGCAGCACGCTGGCAATCGGGGATCCCGATGGCGGCGGCTGGGTCCTGGCGGTGAAGTCGAGCGATCCCGACGTGGGAGAGCTCGCGACGCTGCGGCTCCGGGACCGAGCGCTGTCGGTGAGCTCGAGCCTCGGGAGCTACCGCGAGATCGCGGGTCAGAAGGTTTCCCACATCATCGATCCGCGCACCGGAGCGACTGTCGAAGGAACCGTCGAGGCCGTCGTCATCGCCGACCGGGCGACCCGCGCCGACGG
>JANNQH010000212.1:0-12408 GCA_031400655.1 Deltaproteobacteria bacterium
CGCAACCCTCGATTGCGTCGAGCCCGAGCCGTTGCCTGCGGGTCATTGGCTTTACGGTGAGCCGCGCGTGCGCCTGTCGGCGCATATTTCGTGGAGCGGCTCCGACTCGAATGCGGTGATCCTCGAGCGCTTCCTCGAGAACCTGCGTCGACTGAATCACGGCGAGCCGCTCGAATATCTAGTCGACCCCGGCGAGGGCTATTAGGCGATCCGCCGCCGACGCACCTTCAGGTTTTCTTCAGCTCGACGATGATCTCGCGGTATCTCTTCTGCCCGACGTTGTAGGCCCATTCGAGGCCGCCCTTCGGAATCGCGACCGTATTGCCGTCCTTGGGCACGACACCGACGAAGGAGTCGACGCCCGTTCCCTTCGGCGTGACGCCCGCGACGTAGTCGCCCTCGAAGATCACGAGATAGTAGTCGTGGTCGTGGCGGTGGAGCGCGCTCGCCTCGCCCGGCTCGAGGATCAGCTCCCAGATCCGGACCGACTCGTCGTCGAGCAGGATGCGGCCTCCCACGCCGCCGATCGGATCCGTGGCGTGCTCGTCGCGAAAGCGATCGAGGCGGGCCTTCATCTCCGGGGTGAGCGAGGCGAATACGGGCGGCGAGGCGATCATGGCATGGCTCCGGTTGCGCGGTCCGGGGATTCTAGAGGTTGTAACCGCGCTCGTCGTGCAGGGCGAGGTCGAGGCCGCTGGATTCCGCCTCCTCGTCGACGCGAAGCCCGACGACGGCATCCACCCCCTTGAGCAGCGCATAGCTCGCGATGGCGGACCAGGCGGCGGTCACGAGGGCCGCGTAGAGCTGCTTGCCGAGCTGTGTGCCGACGGCGAGACCCTCCTGGTTTCCGCCGAAGGCCGCCGCGCCGAAGAGGCCCGCCAGGACGGTGCCGACGAAGCCGCCGACGCCGTGGACGCCGAAGACGTCGAGGCTGTCGTCGTAGCCGAGCCGGTGCTTCAGGGCGGTCGAGGCCTGGTAGCAGACGAAGCCCGACGTGATGCCGATCGCGAGGCCGCCAATCGGGCCGACGACGCCGGCCGCCGGCGTGACGGCGGCGAGACCGGCGACGGCTCCCGTCGCGATGCCGAGGACCGAGGGCTTCGAGTGCTTGCGCCACTCGATCGCCATCCAGGTCATGGCGGCGGCCGATGCGGAGATGTGGGTCACCGCGATCGCCATGGCGGCGCTGCCGTTCGCCGCCAGCGCCGAGCCGCCGTTGAAGCCGTACCAGCCGACCCAGAGCATGCCGGTGCCCGTCACGCACATCGTCAGGTTATGCGGTGGCATGGGGGTCTTGGGGTAGCCATTGCGGGGTCCGATCACGATGCAGGCGACCAGGGCGGCGACGCCGGCGGTGATGTGGACGACGATCCCGCCGGCGAAATCGAACACGCCCAGATCGGCGAAATGACCGCCCGCCCCGCCCCAGGTCATGTGGCAGATTGGCGCGTACACGACGACCAGCCAGAGCGCCGAGAAGAGCAGCACGGCCGAGAAGCGCATGCGCTCAGCGAAGGCGCCTAGGATCAGCGCCGGCGTGATCACGGCGAAGGTGCATTGGAAGCTGAAGAACAGCACCTCGGGAATCGATCCGAAGAGCGTGTCCGGCGCGACGCCCGCGAGCATCACGCGGCCGAGCCCGCCGATGAAGGCCGTGCGCCCGCCCTGGCCCGCGGCCATTCCGGTCGTGTCGAACGCCAGCGAATAACCGAGCACGAGCCAGACGAGTGAGAGCAGCGCCGTCAGCGCGAGGCACTGCATCAGGACCGACAGCACGTTCTTCTGCCGCACGAGCCCGCCGTAGAAGAGCGCCAGGCCGGGGATCGTCATGAAGAGCACGAGCGCCGTCGACGTGAGGACCCACGCCGTGTTGCCGGCATCGAGGGCAACAGGGCCATCGGCGGCATCGGCGGTGAAGGACCAGAGGGCGGTCGCCAGCAGGGTCGGGAAAAACCGGGTCGCAGCGAGAAGCCTCGCAACGGCGGGGCGCGGACGCGTGGGGCCTGACATCGTACTCGTGGTCCTCGGGCGAACCCGGCGAGGGATCGCGGATCGCTGCGCGCGACCACCCGAGCAGACGAGGCCTCGAGACGTGAACACGCAGTCATTCGAACTGCGCAGTTCTAATCCGATCTGGGCATCAAATCAAACTATTCGGCTGATTTTTGCACGATCTGAGGTCAGCTGTGCTGAATACAGCTCAGCCACCCGGCAGCACCCGGCGTCAGGGCAAGCGGCAATCGAGCCGGTCGACGGCGTGGACGGGCGCATTCGGGCCGGACATCAGGTGGGCGATCGCGCCGTACACGAGCTGCTGCTGGCGGACACGGGGCTTGCCCGCAAACGCCGCGTCGGTGACTTCGATTTCGAAATGGCCCGGACCCCCGGGCCGCACTTCGATTGCGGCCGCGGGCAGCGCCTGCGCGATCGCGCGTCGGATCTGCTCGGAGACGTCCGCCGGATTCGGTCCTGCGTTGATGATCTGGAGGGCCATTCGTCGTGCTCCGAGAAAAGTGCGCGCCGCTGGCTAGTAGCGCGGGACGTCGGGGTCGATCTCCTGGCTCCAGGCGTCGATGCCGCCGACTACGTTCCAGACCTGCGAGAAGCCGAGCGCGACGAACTGCTCGGCCGCCTGTTGCGAGCGGCCGCCGTGGTGGCAGTGGAGGACGAGCTTCGTGTCGCGGGGCAGCGACTCGATGCGGGCGGCTTCGGATTCGTTGAGCAGCACGGCGCCGGGAATCGCGGCGATCGCGCGCTCTTCGGGCGTGCGCACGTCGAGCAGCTCGATTCGCTCGCCCGCGCCCAGCCGCTGCGAAAGCTCCCGCACCGACATCTGGCGCACCTTCGGCGCGTTCGGATTGTCGACCCGGAACGCCTGACCGTTCGGCGTGTCGGAGACGTCGATCGAGATGCCGTCGGCGCGCGCTGCCGAGATCGGATCGAGGAGCAGGACGAGGCCCTCGCTGATCGCCTCGACGTCCGCGCGGCTGCGGGGCGCGATCGAGAGATGGGACTGGAATTGGGCGTCCACGGAGAGATGCAGCTCGCGCCCGGCGCCCCCGTGCTCGGCCGCCGCAGCCGTCAGCGCGCGGAGTGCAGCAGGCGTCAGGTCGATGCGCGGGCGGACGGCTTCGACGCGCTCGACGCCAAGAGCCTCGAAGAGCTCGCCTGTGCCGTACATCTCCTGCACGATGTCGCAGCCGCCGAGGAACTCGCCCCTCACGTACAGCTGCGGAATCGTGGGCCAGGACGAGAAGGCCTTGATGCCGTCGCGGATGTGCGGCGCCGACAGCACGTCGACCGTCCGGTACTCGGGCAGGATCGCGTCGAGAATTCCGACGACGGTCGCCGAGAAGCCGCATTGCGGCTGACTTCGATCACCCTTCATGAAGAGCACTACGTCATGCGACCCGATCAGGTCACTGATTTCCTGCTTCACACTCTCGTCGAGGTTCATCGCTTCTCCTCCGCAGCGCGGGGGCGGAAGCTAGCAGAGCAGGGGACGGCGGTCCGATCAGCCGAGCAGCGCCTGGCTCTCCTTGACCCGGTCCGTACAGCGCTCGAGGATCGGATCGACGTCGTCCTGGCCGAGCTCGAGGAAGGCCCAGGCCGGCATGGCCGCGAGATCCAGGTCTTCGATCGGCCGCGAGCGGCCGACGCCGAGCTTCGAGAGGCACATGCTCGTGACGCTCGTCAGGGCGCAGATCCGCGCCACGTGGTCGTCGAGCTGGCTGAGCATCTCCGGATTGTGATGATGCTGGATCGTCAGGACCAGGGTGTCGGGCAGGCCCCATTGCTGGACCACGGCGGCGCCGAGGTCGGCGTGGCTGAAGCCGAACACCTCGTTCTCGACCTCGGTGAAGCTGCGGCCTTCGTTGTAGACGGTCGCCATCACGCGCTCGTATTCGCTGCGATGGCTGTTGGCGAGGGCGGTCTTTCCGATGTGGTGCATCAGGCCGGCGGTAAAGGCGACGTCGGGATCGACGTCGACCCCGCCGTGGCGCGACAGCATCGCGGCGATCGGGCCGGAGAGCGACGAGTGCTGCCAGAGGAGCTTCTCGAGCAGGCCGAAGCGCTTGTAGGTTTCCTTCATCGAGGCGGCGAGGACGAGGTTGCGGACGGTCATCGTGCCGAGCAGCGAGATCGCGTGGGAAAGGCTCTGGATCTCGCTCGGGAAGCCGTAGAGCGCGGAGTTCGAGATCTTGAGGATGCGGGCCGCGATGGCGGCGTCCTTCTCGATCAGCCGGCGGATATCGTCGATCGAGCTGTCCGGGTTGTCGACGGCCTGGACGACCTGGCTCGCGACCGCGGGCATGGTGGGAAGGTCTCCCTCGCACGCCTTGAGATAGCTGGCGAGTCGATTGCTCATGAATGCGTCCGCTCCGTACGAGGCCGAGCCGGGCTCGAGGTCCCCTCTAGATCCCTCGAGATCAGATGGGAGGGCACCCTCCCCGGAGGCCTGTTTCGACACGAGCGGAGCTTTGCATGAGAGCTGGATCGATTCGGATCGAGGGCTCGATCGGATCCGTTTGGCCCTCTGGGGATCCGTCCGCGACTACTCGCTACAGCGGCGAACGGTCGGCGGGATGCGGTCGCATTCGAGGGTCTCGGTGACACCGCCGGTGACCTGCGAGCAGGCGCCGGCGAGGGCCTGCATCTCCGCCTGGCCCACGTCGGCGGCTTGGGCGGTCGAGCAGGCGGAGCGCCCCTTGTACTCGACGCAGATCTCGCACTGGATCTGGGTCGCTTCGAAGGCGCTCCAGATTACGGCTGCGATGAAAGCGAGGCCGAGGGCTGCCCCGATTGCTGTGCGTGCCATGTGGCGGGATCCGTCTGCCCGAGCTCGACCAGATCTCCCAGGATGCGGAGCGCCTCTTCGCGCTGCGGGGTCGGCTTGGGCTTTTCGTTTTCGGCGGGTTGGCCGTTGTTTTTGTGGTCGACGGCGGGCTTCGCCGCCTTTGCATCTTTGGCACCGGCAGCGCTGGCGCCGGCCTTGCCCGCATCTGCGGGGCTCGCCTTGCCCGGCGCTGCCGCTTCGGCCGCCGGCTTGGTCTCGCCCTTCTCAGCTTCCGCTTCCTCTTCCTCGCGCTCCTTGATGAACTCGGAGAGGTGGATGACGTCGTCTTCCTGAGCTCGCTTGGCGAGCTTCTCGTTGATCTTCGTGAACTCCTCGTTCGTGACGATGCGGGCGGCGGAGCGGCGCTGGAGCTCGCCGAGCAGGTTCGAATCGATCGGCTTCCAGTCCGGGCGCGGCACGGTCGCCACCCGGCCGAGCGTCCCGAGGAAGGGCGGGATCACCTGGGTCTTCAGGGAGTAGGGCGTGTAGCGCTCGCCGAGATCATCGGTCGCGAAGATCGAGGGAAGCACCACGTCGGCGGCGACGCCGTCGTGCTGGGTCGACGCGCCACCCGGCCGGAAGAAGAGCGCCGTCGTGACCTTGATGGCGCCGAGGCGCCCGGGCTGGTGCACGAAGCTCTGGACCGTTCCCTTTCCGAAGGTGTGGTCGTCGCCGACGATCACGGCACGGCCGTAGTCCTTCATCGCGCCCGCCACGATCTCCGACGCCGACGCCGTGATGCGCGAGGTCAGGATCACGAGCGGCCCTGAATAGGCGATCTCCGCATCCTGGTCGGCGAGCACCTGGACGTCGGAGTAGACATCCTTCACCGCCACGACGCCCCCCTGTCGGATGAAGAGCCCCGCGATCTCGACCGAGCTCTCGAGCTTGCCGCCGCCGTTGCGCGAAAGATCGAGCAGCAGGCCGTCCGCCTTCGCCTCGCGGACCTGGCGCAGGAGATCGCGAACATCGCGGCCGCTCTGGCGCTTGCTCGGATCCTGGTCGCCATAGAAGGTGGGCAGGTCGAGGACGGCGAGCTTCTTCTTCTTGCCGCCGACGATCACGTCCTGGAACTCGAGAGTCGCGGCCGCGTCCTCGATCGTGACGGCGTCGCGCTCGATCTCGACATCGAAGCGTTTGGTCTCGTCGGATTGGCGCAGCACCGTGAGGCGAACCTTGCTGCCGCGCTTGCCGCGGATCATCGCGACGACGTCTCGCAGCGGCATGTCGATGATGTCGACCTGCGACTCGCCCTGCTGCCCCACGGCGATGATCTTGTCGCCGGGCTCGAGCACCGCGAGCTTGTCGGTCGCGCCGCCGGGGATCACCCGCTCGACGACCGAATAACCGTCTTTGGACGAGAGGGCGACGCCGATCCCGTCGAGCGAGAGGCTCATCTGGATCTCGAAATCCTCGACCGCCTCGGGCGTGTAGTAGGTCGAATGCGGATCGAGGGCGCCGGCGAAAGCATTCAGGAACTCGGCGTAGGTGTCGCGCGCCTTCACCTCCCTGGCCTGCTTGGTAAAGAGCTCGTAGCGGTGGATCAGGCGCTCCTTGGCCTGGGCGAGATCCATGTCACCCGAGAGGTAGTTCGAGATCTGGAAGTGGACGAGGCGGTGGACCAGATCGAGACGGGCGGCCTCGTCCTGGGGATGGCCGCGCTTTTCCGGATCGAGGATCAGGCGCACGTCCGTGTCGAGGGCGTAATTCGGATTCCCGACGAAATCCCGGACGTCCTTCTCCATGCGGGCATAACGATTGGCGAGGTCGACCTGGATGTCGTCGAGGATCTGGCACTCGCCGTTCTGGACGGCGAAGAACACGCCCACCATGCGGTTGTGCAGGCGCTTGACCTCGTCGCTCAGGTAAAGGGATTTCCCGGGATCGATCCGCTCGATGTAGGCGTCGATCGCGCGCTCGCGCAGCTCCGGGTTCAGGGCTCGGAAGCTGATGTGGCGCTTCAGCAGGTTCTGGATCAGCTCCCAGCTCCGCGGGCAGTCGAGCTCCGGGGCCGTAAATACCTGGGCCCCGGAGGGCCCGGCCGATCCGAGCCAGAGGCTGGCGACCAGAGCGAGCAGCGCAGCGGGTCGAGCAGGCGCCGCGGGCCGAATAGGAGTCGAGATCCGACGGACACGGGCGAAGCTTGATCGCATCATTACTCCCAGCATAGAGACCGCCGCAGCCCACGTCAGGTTCAACGGCGGATCCCGAGCGCATTTCCATTCGGCACCCGGACCCGGCGAGCTGAGCCCTCAGCGAACAGGAACCGGCCCAGCCGGTTCCGATGAACAAGCCCCGATGAGGCAGGCTACGCTCGGCGCCCCGAAACCACGCCCAGTGTATTCAAACGGAGACGATTCGATGGCCGATTTCCACTACCAGGAGCTCTTCGAGCTCGGTCACGACGAGACGCCCTATCGAAAGCTGACCGACCAGCACGTGTCGACCCTGAAGGTCGATGGCCGGGAGCTCCTGAAGGTCGATCCCGAGGCCCTGACCCTGCTGGCTGCCCAGGCGATCCGTGACGTCTCCCACCTTTTCCGCCCGGGCCACCTGGCCCAGCTCGCCAAGATCCTCGAAGACCCCGAGGCCTCCGACAACGACCGTTTCGTGGCGCTGGAGCTGATGAAGAACGCCAACGTCTCCGCCGGCATGATCCTGCCCTCCTGCCAGGACACTGGCACCGCCATCGTGATGGGCAAAAAGGGCCAGGATGTCTGGGTCACCGGCAGCGACGAGGAGGCCCTCTCCCGCGGTATCCACAAGACCTACACCGAGACGAACCTCCGATACAGCCAGCTCGCGCCCCTCAACATGTACGACGAGAAGAACACGGGCTCGAACCTCCCGGCCCAGCTCGATCTGTTTTCGACAGCCGGCGACGAGTACAAGTTCCTCTTCATCACGAAAGGCGGTGGCTCAGCCAACAAGTCGCTGCTGTTCCAGGAGACGAAGGCCCTCCTCAATCCCGAATCGATCAAGAAGTACTTCCGCGAGAAGATCAAGCTGCTGGGCACCGCCGCCTGCCCCCCGTACCACCTCGCTGTCGTGATCGGTGGGACCTCGGCCGAGATGACGCTCAAGACGGTGAAGCTCGCGAGCTGCCGTTACCTCGATCATCTGCCGACCTCGGGCAACATCCACGGCCGCGCCTTCCGCGACGTCGAGCTCGAGGAGATCATCCTGCAGCTGACGCGCGAAGTCGGCATTGGCGCCCAGTTCGGCGGCAAGTACTTCTGCCACGATGTGCGCGTGATCCGCCTCCCGCGCCACGGCGCTTCGTGCCCGGTCGGGATCGGCGTGTCGTGCTCTGCCGACCGCCAGATCCTCGGCAAGATCACGAAGAAGGGCGTCTTCCTCGAGCAGCTCGAGACCGATCCGGCGCGCTTCATGCCCGATCTCATCGCACACGAGCTGACCCGCGAGCCAGTGAAGATCAATCTGGATCGGCCGATGGCGGAGATTCGGGCGGATCTCTCGCAGTACCCGGTGACGACGCAGCTCCAGCTGACGGGCACGATCATCGTCGCCCGCGACATCGCGCACGCGAAGCTGAAGGAGCGGCTCGATCGCGGCGAAGGGCTGCCCCAGTACTTCAAGGATCACATCGTTTACTACGCCGGCCCGGCGAAGACGCCGCAGGGCTATGTCTCGGGCTCCTTCGGCCCCACGACGGCGGGGCGCATGGACGCCTACGTCGATCTGTTCCAGGCGCAGGGCGGCTCGCTGGTGATGCTCGCGAAGGGCAACCGCTCGAAGCAGGTGACCGACGCGTGCGCGAAGCATGGCGGCTTCTATCTCGGCTCGATCGGCGGCCCTGCCGCGATCCTGGCCCAGAACTGCATCAAGAAGGTCGCAATCGAGGAATACGAAGACCTCGGCATGGAGGCGGTCTGGCGCATCGAGGTCGAGGACTTCCCCGCCTTCATCATCGTCGACGACAAGGGGAACGACTTCTTCGCCCGCTTCTGAGAGGCTGCGCAAGGTCGAGACGGGCGTCGTGCCAGGTGGCCGGGTCGGGCCTCGCGGCGCTCGGTGTCGGACCGGACGCGACGGGATCGCTGACCAGAGATCGAGGCTGTGCTGCGCGCCGGTCACTCCGATTTCGCGCCACGAGGCCCGACCCGGCCACTCGGGGGGCTGTGCTTCTCGGGTTGCGCGTCCTGCTCCTCATGATTTGATTCGAGCTGTCGAGCCTTCGTGGGGCTCGGCGGTGGGGTGATCTTCGGCGAGCGGCAGGCGAGCGGCAGTCCGCTGCGGGGCGGCGGTGGATCGAGTGCATCGAGCACGGGGCGCGTCACCTGCGGCGCACGTCCCGGCCCTCACGCTTCGATGCGCCGCGCCTTCGTCGTCGTCTGGTATGCCTGTCAGGCCTGTCTCGGCCTGGCGATGATCGGTCTCGCCGCCGTCTCGTCGGCCTCCGCGGACGAGAGCGCTGTCGAACGCACGGGCGATCGATCCCCTATCTCGCCCACCTCGCCGCGCTCCCAAAGTCCATCGATTCCCTGAATGGCCCGCCGGCCCGTCGTCCCCTCGAATGGCGGGACGGGCTGTGCTTCGCTTGCACAATGAACAGGCCCTTGCGATGACGGGGCGCGCGCGATGACCGACTCGCTGCGGCGAGAGGACGTCACGGCCCTCGACGATCCGCGGCTCGCCGACTATCGAAGCCTGACGGACGCCGAGCTGCTCGTGCGCCGCGGCCGCTTCATCGTCGAAGGCCGTGGCAACCTCCGCGTGCTGCTCTCGCGCAGCGCGTTTCGGCCGGAGTCGATCCTGCTCGGGGAGGCCGCCTTCGCGGCCCTTCGCCCGGACCTCGAGGCGTTCGCACGTGCGGTGCCCGTCTTCGTGGCCCCGCAGCGCGTGCTCGACGGCGTCGTCGGCTTCAAGATCCACCGCGGTGCCCTCGCCGCGTGTTTGCGGCCGGCGCCCCGCGATCCCGACAGCCTGGCCGGCGAGGTCCTCGCGCGCTTTCCTGCCGCGCGGATCGTCGTCCTCGAAGACGTTCGCGACGCGGACAATGTGGGCGGGGTGTTCCGGAATGCGATGGCGCTCGGTGCACGGGCGGTCTTCTCGTGCGACCGCTCGTGTGATCCGCTCTACCGCAAGGCGATCCGGACCTCGATGGGCGGCTCCCTGTGTGTACCTTTCGCGCGCAGCGGGGAGCTGGTCGGATTTCTGGCCCGGCTGCGCGCGCTCGGCTTTAGCGTGTTGGCCTTCGATCCGAAGCAGCCCGGCGACCGGCTCGAGACGCTCGCTTCGCGCGCGGCGGGTCCCGTGGCGCTGCTGCTCGGGACCGAAGGGGAGGGGCTCTCGGAGGCGGCGCTGGCGGCGGCGGACCGGCGGGTACGGATCGAGATGGAGCCTGGCGTGGATTCTCTCAACGTGGCGACGGCGGCGGCGATCGGGCTCCACGTCCTGCGCGGATCGGCCGATGGGTCCGGCGTTGGGGTCGCGGCTGTGAAGGCCGATCGCGATGGAGGTTGAGTGGCGGATTCGAAGCCGATTCTGGTGCTGAAGACCGGCGAGGCGCTGCCGCCCGTGAAGGCGGCCTGCGGCGACTTCGAGGACTGGATCGCCCGCGGCATGGGGCGGGCGCTCGCAACCGGCGACGTCGAGGTCGCGGCCGTCTATCTCGGCGACCCGCTCCCGGCCCCCGACCGCATTGCGGGCGTCGTCGTCACAGGCTCCGTCTCGATGGTGAGCGACCGTGAACCCTGGAGTGAGCGCTCGGCGGCCTGGCTTGCGGCGATCGTGGCCGCTGACGCCGTTCCTGTGTTAGGCCTCTGCTATGGCCATCAGCTGCTCGCCCACGCCCTTGGCGGCGAGGTCGGCCCGAACCCGAATGGCCGCGAGATGGGCACCGTCGAAGTGCATTTCTCCCGCCCCTCTCCTTATACGAAGAGCGCGAAGACCGCGAACGGAGCCGCGCTCGAGCCGCTCTTCGAGCCCGGCGTGTTCCCCGGCCACACCTCCCACGTCGAGGCCGTGCTGCGGCCGCCCCGAGGCGCAGAGGTCCTGGCCTGCACGGCTCTCGATCCGCATGCCGCGCTCCGCTACGGCCGGCGCCAATGGGGCACCCAGTTCCATCCCGAATTCGATGCCGAGATCCTGCGCCAGTACATCGAGGCGCGGCGCGCGATCTTGACGGCCGAAGGGCGCGATCCCGACGCGCTGCTGGCCGCGATCGCAGAGACGCCCGATCTGGCCCGGGTGCTCGAACGTTTCTCGGCGCTGATCGAAGGGCGCTGACACGGGCTGCTAGCGCGACTCTTCCCGGTGTCGGCGGATCTGCTGGCGGTAGACCCAGCGCAACAGCTGGGTGCGCGTCCGCTCGTCGATGCCGATGAAAGCGACGGCGACGTTGCGCTTGCCCGAGTGACTCGAAGGACCGCCCGGTGTCCGCACCACGCGCGCGGGCAGCACGAAGCACTGCGAGCCCGGGAGCTCGAAATGCACGACGACCTCTTCGTCGGGCTCGTAATCCGCGCTCGACTGAAAGCGGATGCCGCCGGCCGAGAGGTCGAGCAGCTCGTGGATCGAGTCGCGATCGGGGCCCGCGCTCTGGAAATCGACGGGGCCCTGCTCGAGGCTGACGAGGGGGCGGGGGCTCTGTCCGTCGTGGCCAAGTCGAACGACGCGGACCTGGACTCCGTGGGCCGAAATCCGAACGAAGGCCCGCTGTTGTACGCGTTCCCAGGTCGGGGAGAGGCGCAGGGCGAATGTCTCGGGCGAGCTCGCGACGACCGTTGCGGAGTTCGAGTAGCGCGCGTCGTTCTGGACCGGCGATTCGATCAGCAGCATCTCGCCGCGCATGACCGGGGCACAGGATCCCAGGAACCAATGAACGCCGTCCGCGATGTGGTCGACGGGCACGACCATGGGATAGCCGCCCGCCGGTGCTTCCGGATGGAGGATCAGAAGATCACCCGCCGCGACGATCGGCTGACGGCGGTCGGGTTGGGGCTTCTTTACGGGGGCTCGATTCGACTCGGGGGCCAGGGCCGCCAGCGAGTCTCGCTGACTTCCCCTTCCTCTCGGCGAACGAGGGGCCGTCTTGAGGCGTCCCCACGGGACCACCCGTCTCCCGCGCGGTCGACAATCAGAGCGCTGACTCTTAGAGTCCGCGCATGGAGCTTCGAGTCGCGGAACTGGCCGACGCCGCGGGCGTCGCTGTGGACACGGTTCGCTTCTATCAGGCGCGCGGGTTGCTGCCGGCCCCGATTCGTCGCGGGCGCTTTGCGATCTACACGGGCGACCACCTCGAGCAGCTCCGTCGGATCCGGGCCCTGCTCGAGGCGGGGTTCAGCCTCGCGCAGATCCGGCGGCTGCTCGAAACAGAGCACGCTCCTCTTCACGGTCAGAGTCACGGTCAGAGTCACGATCAGAGCCACGATCAGGGCCGCGATCCGAAGCGGGCCTCCGCGCAAAAGCCGCGCGGCGCTGGGCTGCGCGACGCCGGTCGAGCGCGGGTGGACGCGGGCGCCGAGTCGACGAGTCTGCTCGCGTCGCTCGCGGCCCGCAGCGTCGGGGGCGGGACGCTCTCGCAATCGGAGCTCGCGGGCGAGACC
>JANNQH010000213.1:0-4421 GCA_031400655.1 Deltaproteobacteria bacterium
ATCGAGTGGGAGCGGGTCGAGGCCGGGGCGGACGTGTTCCTGAAGCACGGGACCCCGATGCCCGACGAGGCGCTCAACTCGATCCGCAAGACCCGGGTGGCCCTCAAGGGGCCGATCGGGACCCCGATCGGAGGCGGCTTCAAGAGTGCGAACGTAATGATGCGCCAGGCCCTCGACCTGTACGCCTGCGTGCGCCCGATCCGGACCCTCGCGGGCCTGACGACGCGCTTCCAGAACGTCGACTTTGTGATCGTGCGCGAGAACACCGAGGGCCTCTATTCGGGCCTCGAGCACCGCGTCGCCCCCGGCGTCGTCGAGAGCCTGAAGATCGTGACCGAGGTCGCGAGCCTGCGCATCGCGCGTTATGCGTTCGAGCTCGCCCGCAATCAGGGACGCGCGTCGGTGACGGCGATCCACAAGGCGAACATCATGAAGCTGTCGGACGGGCTCTTCCTCGAGTGCGTCCGACGCGTCGCCCGGGATTATCCCGAGATCGCGATGAAGGAGATGATCATCGACAACTGCGCAATGCAGCTCGTGACGAAGCCCGAGCAGTTCGACGTGCTGGTGATGGACAACCTGTACGGCGACATCCTCTCGGATCTCGGCGCGGGGCTCGTCGGCGGTCTCGGGATCGTGCCCGGCAGCAACATCGGGCTCGAGTGCGCGGTCTTCGAGGCGGTCCATGGCAGTGCTCCGGATCTGGCGGGCAGGGGCAAGGCGAATCCGACGGCGGTGATCCGGTCGGCGGCCCAGCTCGTGGGGCATCTGGGCGAGGCCCGTGCGGCGGAGCGGATCGAGAACGCGGTCGCAAAGGCGCTCATGGATCCCAGCAACCACACGGGGGATCTCGGCGGCAAGGCGACGACGAAGAGCTTGACCGACGCGATCGTGCGGGCACTCGAGAGCTGAGCCCGCAGCGCATGAGGAGCCTTCAGCCCATGAGGAGCCCTCAGCCCATCAGGAGCATGGCTTCGCTCCGCCCCGTCCTCGTGCTGGCCCTCGACGGGGCGACGTTCGACGTGATCCATCCGATGGCGGAAGCGGGGGAGCTTCCGCAGCTCGCCGCCTGGATGAAGGAAGGCCGCGCGGCGCTGCTGCCGAGCACCGCGCCTCCTGTCACTTTCCCCGCCTGGTCCTCCTTCATGACCGGCCTCGCGCCCGGCGAGCACGGCATCTTCGATTTCACGCAGAAGCAGCCCGGCGCGTACCGCCTGCGCTTCATCAATGCGACCGACCGCACGGGTCCTTCGCTCTTCGAACGCGTGAGCCAAGCCGGCGGACGGGTCCTGGTGTTAGGCATGCCCGCCACCCATCCCCCGGAGCCGGTCGCGGGACTGCTCGTCTGCGGCTTCGAGGCGCCAGTCGCCTCGGGCAGCGACCCGAAGAGCGCCTCCGACCCCGCGCTCTACCAACGCATCGCCGCGCAGGCGGGCCCCTGGATGCGCCCCGAGCTCGACGAGTCGGCCCGGGCCGATGATTTCCACGAGCGCGCCCTCGAGACGCTGCTCGCCCGCATCGACCGCAAGCGCGAGTTCGCCCTCGCCGCGCTGTCGGAGCTGCGCGCGGCTCGCGACGGCGCGCTCCCGGATCTCACGGTCGTCGTGTTCTCGGAGAGCGACACCGCCGGCCACCACTACTTCCGCGACCACGACCCGCGCTCGCCCCGCCACGACCCCTCCGCCTCGCCCGCACGAAAGAATGCGCTCCGCTCCGTCTACCGCCGCCTCGACGAAGCCTGCGGCGCCTTGCGCGATGCCGTCGGGCGAGATGTCTGTTGCGTGGTCGTCTCGGACCACGGCATGGGCACCGCCTCCGACAAGATCGTCCATCTGAACCGCTTCCTCGCCGAGCAGGGATTGCTCGTGCGGCGGGCAAGCCCGTTCGGCTCGTGGGACCGCGCGGCCCGCGCGCTGCGCGACCGGGCGCTCGCCTGGCTCCCCCCGCGGCTCGCCCAGCTGTTATTCCGCCGCGCACGCGCCGCAGCGGCGCTGCTCGAGAGCCGCGCCCGCTTCGGCGGCTTCGACTGGCGGCACACGCTCGCCTTCAGCGAAGAGGCTAACACCCAGCCCGGCATCTGGATCAATCTCGCGGGCCGCGAAGCGCGGGGCTGTGTCGCGCCGGCGGACTACGAAGCGACTCGCGATCGCGTGATCGCAGCGCTGCTGGCCTGGCGGTTGCCGTCGGGCACGCCGGTCGTCGCCCGCGCACTGCGGCGCGAGCAGGTCTACTCGGGCCCCTTCGTCGCGCGGGCGCCCGACATCGTGATCGAGCTCGCCCTCGACGCCGGGCACGGGCTCTCCCTCGTCCCGACGCCCTGGTCCGGCGACCGCCGGAAGGACGAGCAGATCCCGAGCCTTCGCCAGCTCGCGCCCGTCGACTACGGCGGCGGCCGCGGCCGCGGCATGAACGGCACCCACCGCGGCGAGGGCATCTTCATCGCCTGCGGACCCGCTGCGGAGGCTTTTTCTCCGCCGGCCCGACTCGCCGCGGTCGCCCCTTGGCTCGCCCGGGTGATGGGTCTAGCCTGGGCGGCCGACGGCGAAGAGATGGGCCACGGCGCGTCGGCGACGGTGCCGCGCGGCGCAGTCGTCTACGCAGAGGAAGACGAAGCGATGGTGGCCGAGCGGCTGCGAGCGCTGGGATATCTCGAATGATGCGACCGGCCCTCTCGCTCGTCTTTCCGGCCTGGAACGAGGCCGAGAACCTGCCGGCCCTGCTCGAGAGCGCGCTCGCGATCGGCACGCAGCTCGGCGTCGAGTTCGAGATCGTGATCGTCGACGACGGCTCGGCGGACGCGAGCCGCGAGCTGCTCGACGGCTGGTGTCACCGGGACGCGCGGGTGCGCAGCGTCCATCACCCGGTGAACCAGGGCTACGGGGCGGCGCTGCGGGCAGGGCTCCAGACGGCGCGGGGCGAGTTCGTCTTCTTCAGCGACGCCGATCTGCAGTTCGAGCTCGGCGAGATCCGAAGCCTGCTCGACCACACTGGCGAGTACGAGATCGTGGCCGGCTACCGGGCACCGCGCCGTGACCCCTGGCTGCGGCGGGTGATCGCGGCGGTCTGGGGTGCGCTGGTGCGCCGGCTCTTCGATCTGCCGGTGCGCGACATTGACTGCGCCTTCAAGGTCTTCCATCGCTCGGTGCTCGAGGCGATCCCGATCGAGTCCGTCGGCGCCTTCGTGAACACCGAGATCCTGGTGCGCGCCCGGGCGGCGGGATTCCGGATCCAGCAGGTCCCGGTCAGCCATCGGCGGCGGCGATCGGGGCGCCAGTCCGGCGCCCACCCGCGCGTCATCGTCGGCGCCCTCTTCGAGCTCGCAAAGCTGCATGCGACGCTCCACCCCCGCAGCCCGCGCCCCCATCGCCCCTTGACCGCGCCGCGAGCCGGGGCCCGCCCGGAACTCGGCGCGCGGCGCTGACCCGGCGATGCGGCTGCTGCTGGTGGGCGCCTTCGCGTATCCCCACGCGCTCGGCTCACAGATCTACTTCCAGGAGCAGGCGATCGCGCTACGCGCCGCCGGCGCCGAAGTCCAGCTGCTGACCTACGGGCCACCACGCCCCTCGGAGGACGAGCGCGCCCTCCCGCATGCGGGCGACCCCGACCGCTGGCGTGCCCTCGACGGGTTCGACCACATCGCCCTGCCCGCCTGGGCCGCTCCCTCCTCCCGCCGCTCGGGACCGAATCTCGGGAAGCCCTTCGCCGACCTCTGCCTGGCGATCGCCCTGCGGCGAACGTTGCGTGCGTCATTATCGACAAAGAGCGCGGTCGACCGCGCGTCATCCGCGTCTCGATCCGGCTCGTCGATGCGCTTCGATGCGATCCTCGCACACCATGCCGAAGCCGCCCTGGCCGCGCTTCACGGCCTTCCGCGGGCGCGTCCGCCGATCGTCTACTGCGCCCACACGCTGCTCGAGCAGGAGCTTCCCGAGTACGCCAAGTCACCGCTATCTAAATCTTTTTTCGGTTCCAGCGGCAGCGCGACTCGAGTCGGCGAGGCGGCCATGACGCGCGCCCCGGTCGGCCGCGCGCTCGCGCGCAGCGGCCGCGTCATCGATCGCTGGCTCGCATGCCGCGCGGACGCCTGGATCGCTTTGACGCAATCGGCGGAGAGCGTCATCAGCGCGTCGAGCTCGCGCCCCGGACGCTTGATCGCGCCGCCGCTCGCCGACCCGCGCAGCGATCCCGAGCGCCCGACTCCGGCGGAAGTCGCGCGCGCTCACGGTCTCGTGGCGGACCGCTTCCTTCTCTATGCGGGCAACCTCGACCCGTACCAGGACCTGCCGCTGCTCGAGCGGGTGGCATGGGAGCGGGCGGCGCACGGGAGCCGGTCGGGCGCCGGGATCGAGGCGCCGCTCCCGATCGTGATCGCGACCCACGACGAGCGCACGGCCGCGCAGCGAGGTGCGGGTGGGAAGGCG
>JANNQH010000214.1:0-1835 GCA_031400655.1 Deltaproteobacteria bacterium
GGGCGACCGGCTGCCGCAGTTGGTACCTGGACTCACGCGGCGTCCCCGCCGTCTGGCCCTTTACCTACCAGCGCTTCACCGAGGAGATGGCGAAGCCCCGGGTCGCGAACTACGAGCTGAGGGCCTAGCAGGGCGCGCTCGATTCGCGACACAAGTCGCGAACGCCGCGGCACATGGGACGCGAATGGCTCGCCCTTATTTCGGACGACTCGGCACAGCGAACCGATCCGCTTTCGGCGGTCGCTCTGCGGTGACGAGCTTTGGCTCCGCTCTACTTCGCATCCCATGTGCCGCGGCGTCCGCTCGCAGTTGCGCTGATCGAATTGCGTATTAGTGGTGGCACGCGGTCGACGAATGTCGTTCTCGCAAAATCGCGCATCTTGGCAAACGCTCCGCAAACTGCCCGCGAAGCTGCCAAGCCAGCGGCCGGCGCGGTGCACGGGATGCGAAGTAAAGCGCAGCCAAAGGTCGCCACGACCACGCAGACCGCTGAAGGCGAATCGATTCGATGAGCCGAGCAATCCGAAGCAAGGGCGAGCCATTCGCGTCCCGTGTGCCGCGCCGGTCGCGACTGGTGAGTCGGGCGGGCTAGCTGGTACAACGGAATTCTAGAATTGCCATCGCCGCACTACGGGCGCAGCTCGAATCCCGTGTAGCCCGCGCGTGCCACTTCGTCGCAGCGTGTGCGGTAGGCGGGCTGTCCGCCGACGTAGGGCATGAAGACCTCGGGCTTGCCCGGGATGTTGCAGCCGAGATACCAGGATTTTGCCTCGTAGAAGAGCGTCTTCCGGGCGGCCTCGTTCACGTGCTCGACCCAGGCCTCCTGGGCCTCCGGGCGCGCTTCGATCCGCGTGAGCCCGTGCTTCCGCATGTGGTCGAGACAGTCTCCGATCCAGTCGACGTGCTGCTCGATTGCGACCGGCATGTTGACGAGCACGGACGGGCTGCCAGGTCCGGTGATCGTGAAGAGATTCGGGAAGCCCACGACCTGGAGGCCGAGATAGGTTCGCGGCCCTGCCTCCCAGGCCTCGGCCAGCGGGCGGCCCTTCGCACCGCGGACGTCGATCCGCAGCAGAGAGCCTGTCATCGCGTCGAAGCCGGTCGCAAAGACGATCAGGTCGACGGGGTACTCGGCCTGCTGCGTCCGGATGCCTCTCTCGGTGATCTCGACGAGCGCTGATTCGCGCAGATCGACGAGCGTGACGTTGGCGCGGTTGAAGCTGTCGAAGTAGTCGCTGTCGATCGGCGGGCGCTTCGAGCCGTAGGGGTGGTCGCTGGGACACAGTCGCCGTGCGACTTCCGGATCCTTCACGATCTCGCGGATCTTGCGCCGCACGAACTCGGAAGCGGTCGCGTTGGCCGCCTTGTCGACCAGGATGTCGCCGAAGGACGCGTAGAGGAACTTGAAGCCACCCTCCTGCCAGAGCGCTTCATAGACGGCGTTGCGCTCTTCTTCGGAGAAGTCGAGTGCGCGCTCGCCTGCGAGCGTAAAGGGAAAGCCCGCACGGCCGTCGCGGGCACGCTGGCGGATCTCGGGGTAGATCGCCTTGATCTCCGCCCAATCCTCACGCGTGAGCGGCCGGTTGCGAGCGGGGATCGTGAAGTTGGGCGTGCGCTGAAAGACGAAGAGCTGGCTTGCCTCGGCGGCGATTCGCGGCGTTGCCTGGATGCCCGTCGAGCCGGTGCCGATCAGTCCGACTCGCTTGTTGCGGAAGTCGACGCCGTCGGCGGGCCACTGGCCGGTGTGGACCTGGCGGCCCTTGAAACGCTCGAGGCCGGGAATCCTCGGCAGGTTCGCCGCAGACAGGCAGCCAACGGCGGTCACGAGAAACCGC
>JANNQH010000215.1:0-7835 GCA_031400655.1 Deltaproteobacteria bacterium
GAAGGCGGTGCTCTCCGCCATCCTGCTCGACAACGACGCGATCCATGCCGTCGTGACGGAGATCCGCGAAGAGGATTTCTATCACCCCGCGCACCAGCTGCTCTACCGCTCGATGGTGCGGCTGAAGGACGATAACCAGCCCGTCGATCTCACGACCCTCGCCGCCTACTTGAAGGGCGAGAGCCTGCTCGACAGCATCGGCGGGCCGGTGGCCCTCGCCGAGATCGCCGACTACGTGGCGACCCCGGCGAATATCATCTACTACGCGAAGATCGTGCGCGATCGCGCGATCAAGCGGAGCATCATCTCGACGGCCAGCGAGATCGTGGCGCTCGGCTACGAGCCCGGCGAGCCCGCCGATTCGCTGCTCGACGAGGCCGAGTCGCGGATCTTCGCGCTCTCGACCGCCAAGGCGACGACGAGCCTCTCCTCGATCGCCGTCGAGATGCACGACGCCGTCAACCACATCGACATGCTGATGCGCCGAAGCGGCGAGCTGACCGGCCTCTCCTCCGGCTACCGCAAGCTCGACGAGATGACGGGCGGGCTCCAGCCCGGCGATCTCTTCATCCTCGCGGCGCGGCCGTCGATGGGCAAGACGGCCCTCGCCCTCAACATCGCCCGCAATGCCGCGGTCGATTTCGGCCGGAAGGTCGCGATCTTCTCGCTCGAGATGACGACCCGCTCGCTGGTGATGCGGCTGCTCTCGTCGGAGGCGCAGGTCGATTTCGGGCTGTTCCGCAGCGGGCTGATCTCGACGGACTCCCATTCGCGCCTGATGGCCGCCGCTGGGCGGCTCGCGGAGGCGGGCATGTGGATCGACGACACCGGCGCCGCCTCGATCCTCGAGATCCGCGCGAAGTGTCGACGGCTCCACTCTCAACATGGACTCGACCTGGTCGTCGTCGACTATCTCCAGCTCGCCCGCGGCGACCGCAACGTGCAACACCGCGAGCAGGAGATCTCCGAGATCAGCCGCGGACTCAAGGGTCTCGCGAAGGAGCTCGATATTCCGGTGATCGCGCTGTCCCAGCTGAACCGCGGTCCCGAGACGCGCAAGGAAGACAAGCGCCCGATCCTGGCCGACCTGCGCGAGTCCGGCGCGATCGAGCAGGATGCGGACCTGATCGCCTTCATCTACCGCGACGTCGTCTACAACAAGGAGACGGAGTTCGAGAACATGGCGGAGCTGATTATCGCCAAACAACGAAACGGGCCGACCGGGATGGTCAAGCTCGAGTTCGAGGGCCGTTTTGCCCAGTTCCGCGATTGGCCCCTCTCGGACAACCCCTACGAAGGCGCGCCGGGGGGTGGCGGATCCTACCGCCCGCCCGACTACGAGTTTGGTGGGGGTGGGTTCGGGCCCGACACGGATCCGGGTCAGTTCTAGATGCCGAGCCTGCGTCGACCCCGTGCGATCCGGCCCGGCGGCCGCATCGCCCTCGTGGCGCCGGCCGGGCCGCTCGACCCCGAGAAATTCGAAGCGAACCGCCATGCCCTCGAACGTCTTGGCTTCGAGACCGTCGCCCGCGACGACATCCTCGCCCGCGACGGCTACCTCGCCGGGAGCGACGAGCGCCGCGCGCGGGAATTCATGGAGTTCGTGCGCGACCCGGACGTCGACGCCATCGTCTGCGCGCGCGGCGGCTATGGCTGCCACCGGATCATCGACCGCCTCGATGCTGCGGCCGTGCGCAAAGCCGCGAAGCCCCTCGTCGGCTACAGCGATATCACGACCCTGCTCCTCTGGCAGCGCAAGCAAGCGGGTCTGCTCGGCATCCACGGGCCGATGCTCGAGAAGCAACAGTCGCTCGAGGGTGACAACGGCTCGGCCCTGGTGAGGGCGCTCCAGGGCAGCGGACCGCTCCCGCGTTATGCCGGGCGAACCCTCGTCCCGGGCTGGTCCGAGGGGCGCCTCGTCGGCGGCTCGCTCACGGTCTGCGTCGCGAGCCTGGGCACACCCTGGGAGCTCGATACCCGGGGCGCGATCCTGATGCTCGAGGACGTGACGGAGCTGCCCTACCGGCTCGACCGCATGCTCCAGCAGCTGCGCGCGGCGGGGAAGTTGAAAGACATCGCCGGGATCGGGCTCGGCGACTTCAAGGACTGCGAAGACGACCGCTATCCGGAGTGGACGACCGAGCGGCTCTTCAGCGACGTCTTCGGGTCGCTCGGGGTGCCGGTGGTGATGGATCTGCCATTCGGGCACGGGGGTCAGAATCGGCCGTGGCCCTTCGGTGGACGAGCGGCCCTCGACGGCGCCCGGGGCGAGCTCGAACTGTTGGAATCGGCGGTGACGACGCGGTAGCGTGCGGCCGCGGCGCAGGCGGCGCGGGTGGCGAGGGGAGTCGCAGCCCGTCCGGGCCTTACGGGGGTGGGCAGCGCGATGAAGCGGAGTCTGATCGAGCGCAAGCTCCAGAAAGTCGAGCGGACGCTCGACAAAGCGATCGAGAAGCAGGAGATCCCGGGCGCGGTCGTGCTCGCGCGCATGCCGCGCGAAGGGGAGATCCTCGACTACGCGTGGGTGCGTGGCCTCGCGGTGGCGCGGCCCGAGCGGCTGGCGATGCGGCGCGACACGATCTTCGATCTGGCCTCGCTGACGAAGCCCATCGCGACGACGACGGCGATCATGCTGCTGGTCGAGGAGGGCTCGATCAGTCTCGACGATCCGGTGGCCAAGACGCTGCCGGCCTTTGCGGACCGCGGCAAAGAGCACGTCACGATCCGGAATCTGCTTTGCCATTCCGCGGGGCTCAAGCCCTGGCGCGGCTTCCATGAGCTCCTGATCGAGAAGGAGCGCAAGACCGGCGAGCGCTTGCTCGGCACCCGCGAAGGGCGCGACTGGATCATCGACCGGGTGTTGCGCTCGGCCCTCGTTCACCAGCCGGGTGAAGCCGCGGTCTACGGCGATCTCGATTTCATCGTGCTCGGCGCGCTCGTCGAAGCGGTGGCGAAGCAGTCCCTCGACGAGTTCTGCGAGTCGCGCATCTTCACACGGCTGGCGCTCCACGACACGCGTTTCTTCCCGATCCCGCTCGACGGAGGGACGGCGGCGCCCGCGAGCGTGCTCCGGCGCGTGGCCGCCACCGAGAACTGTCCCTGGCGCGAGCGGATCATCTGGGGCGAGGTCCACGATCCCAACGCCTCGGCGATGGGCGGTGTCGCGGGCCACGCCGGGCTCTTTTCCACCGCCGACGACGTGATGCGCTTTGCGCAGCTCTTCCTCGACGCCTGGCACGGGCGCAACCCCTCGCTCCCGATGGAGCGCGTGCGCGAGTTCTGCCTCCGCCAGAACCTCCCTGCCGATTCCGATTGGGCACTCGGCTGGGACACGCCGACGGCGGGCGCTTCGTCCTCGGGTCGGTACTTCTCAACCACTTCCGTGGGGCATCTCGGCTTTACCGGCACGTCCCTCTGGATCGACCTCGAGCGCGAGCTCATCGTCGTGATGCTGACCAACCGCATCCACCAGGTCGCGAAGCGCAGCCGCTTCGATCTCCGCCCGAAGATCCACGACGCGATCTTCGAAGGCTTCACGGCCGAATGAGCGCCTCGACCGACCGACCCTACGACGCCAGTCGCCTGCGCCACGTGCATTTCATCGCCATCGGCGGGACCGGCATGGGGTCGCTGGCCGGCCTCGTGAAGGCCCGCGGCATCCGTGTCACCGGCTCGGACAAAAAGCTCTACCCCCCGATGAGCACGGCGCTGGCCGATTGGGGGATCGTCCCGATCGAGGGCTTCGCCGCCGAGAACGTGCTCTCCGAGCGGCCCGACCTCGTCGTGATCGGCAACGCCGTGCGCAAGGACAATCTCGAGGCGGTGGCCGCGATCGAGGCGGGGCTCCCCTATCGCTCGTTCTCCGACGCCCTCTACGAGCTCGCGATCTCGCAGCGCCACTGCGTGACGATCGCCGGCACTCATGGCAAGACGACCACCACGAACCTGGCGGCCCAGCTGCTCGAGGCCACGGGCCGCGATCCGTCGTTGCTGGTCGGCGGCATCTCCCTCGATTTCGGGGGCTCCTTTCGCGAAGGGCAGGGCCCGCATTTCGTCGTCGAGGGCGACGAGTACGACACGGCCTTCTTCGACAAGACCCCGAAATTCCTCCACTACCACCCGAACACCCTGATCCTGACCTCAGTCGAGTTCGACCACGCCGACATCTACCGCGACCTCGACCACGTGAAGTCGGCGTTTCGCGCGCTCGTCACGTCGCTGGGGAAGGACGCGACGATCGTGGCGGCCGTGGGGCACGAAGGCGTGCGGGACGTGCTGGCGCAGGCGCCCTGCCGCGTGATCGGATACGCGGTCGAGCGGGGGGAGGGCGGCTCCCCCGTCACGAGCGCGCGCTGGATCGCGAGAGCACTTCGGCCGGAAAAGAGCGGGCTGCGATTCACGCTCGAGGACCGCGAGCAGGGGCGGCAGCATGACGTCCTCTCGCCGCTCTTCGGGGCACATAACGTCGAGAATGTGGTCGCCGTGCTCGCGGCGCTCGATTCGCTCTCCGTTCCGATCGAAGACGCGATCGCGGCGCTTCCCCGGCACCGCGGCGTCAAACGGCGCCAGGAGGTGCGGGGCGTCGCGGCCGGGGTCACGGTGATCGACGATTTCGCCCATCATCCGACGGCGGTCGCCGCCACGATCGACGCGATCAGGCAGCGCCACGAAGGAAGCCGCGTCGTCGCGCTGCTCGAGCCGCGTACGAACACGAGCCGGCGGGCGATCTTCCAGGACGACTACGTCGAGGCGCTGATGCAGGCCGACCGGGTCGCGGTAGCCGAGGTCGGCAGCGAGCCCATCTACAGCATCACCGGCGAAGTGACCGAGATCTTGTCGTCGCAGGCCGTCGCGGCGGAGCTCCGCCGTCGCGGGCGTGACGCACAGGCCTTCGAGGGCATCGACGAGATCATCGAGTGGGTCGTCGCCGGGAGGCAGGCGGGCGACGTCGTCCTCGTCATGAGCAACGGCGCCTTTGGCGGGATCTGGGAGAAGCTCCTCGCGGCCCTCGAGCAGGCGGCCTGAGCCCTCAGCCTGAAGAGAGCCCTCAGCCTGAAGAGAGCACGAGCCTCAGATCCAGAATTCTGCCACGCGCTCGGGATCGAGCGGTACCGTGGTGATTTCCTGCACCCGGCCCGACGCGATCGTCGCGACCAGCAGAAAGCCCGCCTCCAGCACACGATCGCCCATGTGCGCCTTCGACTGACACAGAACGGAGGCGCGCGTGTTGCTCACCATCACGTCCTCGACCGAAGTGTTGAATCCGACCTGGCCCACCTCGCCGAGGGAAGCCAGGAATTCGAAGATCTCGTCGGGTCCCTTGATGTCGCCGTGCCAGGGGCCGGCGCCCTTCACGCGCCAGATGATGTCGTCCGCCCAGAGCGCGCGCAGGGTCTGGCGATCCCCTGCATTGGCGGCCTGCAGGCATTGGTGGACCAGGAAGGCGTTGGGATGTTGGATCATTTCGGGCTCCGATCCGGTCGGGCACATTACAATCATACGGCGATCTGACGCGCCGTGGGAAATAATTTTGACGATGCGACACAAAATCGAGTTCAAAACGTGAGCGAGATGTCGACCGGACTCGATCGGGTTCTCGAAACGTTGATCGCGCATTACATATTCGACGCACGAGGTGGGATCGTCAGATCGACCGATGGAGGGGTCTTGCCCCGATTCGTGCTAGGCCGAGCGGCGGAAGGCTGTGTTTGGCGTTTCCGATCGGATCTCGAACGCCAGCTCGTCGTCGGGCTCGCTCGTCTGGCGGGCCGCGAGCCGGGTGCGCGTTTTGATGGGGAATTGCCCGCGCCGCCCGAGAGGTTGGTGGCGCTCGAACGGCTGCTTAGGCCGACCGCGAGTCCGGATGGGCAGGCTCGAGCAGGGGTGAGCCGGATCCCGGTCACACGCGAAGGTGTCACCGTCGCCGAAATCTGGCGGATCGAATAGGGGCGCCGTCCAGCGCAGGCTCTCGTCCGGAATGTCGGAATTTCATGGGATCCGGAGCGCCGGCAAGAGATTGCTCCACGTCTCCGTCAGGGCCTTCGCATCGGTCTGGAGGAAGCCGCGCAGCTCGGTGGGCTGCGTGGGGTCGAGCTGTTTGACCCGCACCGTCATGCGCCAGGCTCCGGTGGCCTCGACGCGGTAGGCGTTGCTTTCGACGATCTTCCCATTGGCGGGCGCCGTGACGACGGCCTCGACCTTGGCGTCGGCCGGCAGCGCGGCGAGCGATGGGCCGGTGAAATCGACGATGAATTGCTGCTCGTCCTCCGCCAGCGCGACGAAGCCGCGGCCGGCGCGGGTCTGGGCGACCCAGGCGCCCGGCGGATGCTGCATTGTCTGCGTGCCCTGCCAGTGCAGGCGGTAGGAGAAGTCGAGCGGCTGACCCGTGGCGGGCAGTCGGTCGGGCACCCAGTAGGCGACGATGTTGTCGTTGGTTTCGTCCGGCGTGTGGAGCTGAACCAGCTCGACGCGACCCGGCCCCCAGGAGCCCACCGGCTCGATCCACGCGCTCGGCCGCAGCTCGTAACGCGCCTCGCTGTCCTCGTAGCTCCCGAAGCTGCGGTCACGCTGCATCAGGCCGAAGCCATGCAGGGTCCCCATCGAGAAGGACGTCGTGAGCGTCTGCGTCGGATTGAGCAGCGGACGCCAGAGCCATTCGCCGTTTCCCGTGGCCACCATCAACCCATCCGAGTCGTGGACCTCCGGTCGAAAATCCGCGCGATGGGGTTGGTTCTCGCCGAAGGCGAACATGCTGGTCAAGGGGGCGATACCGAGCGTCGCGACGCTCGCGCGCAGAAAGAGACGCGCGCGAACGACCACCACGGTCTCGTCGCCGGGTTGGACTTCGAACTGATAGGCGCCGCTCGCGCGCGGCGAGTCGAGCAGCGCGTAGACGACCAGGGATTTCGCATCTGCGGTCGGCTTGACGATCCAGAACTCGGTGAACCTCGGAAACTCTTCGCCCTGACCGCCGACGGTGTCGATGGCCAGACCCCGGGCCGACAGCCCGTACCGCATTCCCGCGCCGAGCGCGCGGAAATAGCTGGCGCCCAGAAACACCACGACCTCGTCTTTGTATTGCGCGCCGTTCAACGGGTAGTGCGCGCGGAACCCGGCGAAGCCGAGGTCACCCCAGGTCCGCGGTGAGAGCTTGTTATGACCGTAGTCGAAGTCGGCGCTGTCGTAGGGGAGGTGACGCACTCCCTGCGGCGTGATCTCGTGGATGCGGACCGACTCGGTCTGGAACTTGCCCAGGTGGAAGAACATGAGCTCGAAGGGCAGGCGGTCCCGTCGCCAGAGCGCGTGGTCGGGACGGAATCGGATGTCGCGGTACTGGTCGTAGTCGAGCGCGGTCAGCTCGCCCGGGGGCTTTCGGTTCAGCGTTCGATAGGGCGCCTCGGCTCGCTGCTGGGCTAGCGAGGCGACGTCGTCGAAGCCGAACGCAAAGGCGGGCCTGCCTTGAAGGGCGGCGACCCCCAGGAAACCGACGATCGCGATCCAGCCCCACGCCCGAGAAATGTTACGAGTGGGCGGGGTCATGCGGCACGGGGTCGGCTGCGACAAGGCTGAGCACTTCACTTTCCGATCGGGCCTCGAGGTCGATCGAAATGATCGACCCGGGCGCGTTCCGAACATCCTATCAAGGGCGAACACCGCATGGAAAGGTGCGGGCTGGCCGATACCGGCTTGACGGAAGAACCGCCCGAGCCCCCTTCGAAGAGCGTGGACTTCGGCTATCTGGTCTCGGATCGGAGTTCCGGGGGGTGGAGTGCGCTTGGGAACCGACGGAGCTCGTACCGTCGCTGAAGCTTTGAAAGCTCGCGGGCCGCTGCTCG
>JANNQH010000216.1:0-2960 GCA_031400655.1 Deltaproteobacteria bacterium
GAGCTCCGCCGCGTACTCCGCGTCGCCGTACTCGTACACCTCGAAGCGCTTCTTGTCGGCGTAGTTGCCCGGGTTGATCCGGACCTTCTCGACGATCTCCGCCGCGATCATCGCGGCGTTCGGCGTGAAGTGGATGTCGGCGACGAGCGGGACGAAGATCCGACGCGCATGGAGCGCCTGCTTGATCGCGCGCAGGTTCTCGGCGTCGCGGATCGAGGGCGCGGTGATGCGAACGATCTCACAGCCCGCTTCCGCGAGCCGCACCGTCTGCGCCACCGTCGCCTCGGTGTCGAGCGTATTGGTGTTCGTCATCGACTGGATCCGGATCGGCTCGTTCCCGCCGACCGCGACCGAGCCGATCTTCACGACGCGAGTCGACCGTCGAACGGGCCGGAACGGATCGAAAGGCATCCGCGGCCCGGGGCGTGCGATGGACCCCGCACCCACCCTCAGCTCCCGACCAGACGATCGAAGGCGGCCAGCGCCTCGTCGATCCGGCTCGCGTCCTTGCCGCCCGCCTGGGCGAAGTCCGGCTTCCCGCCGCCGGACCCGCCGACGATGCTCGCGACCTCGCGGATCAACGTCCCCGCCTGCAGCCGATCGGTCAGATCCTTCGTCACCCCGATCGCGAGCAGGACCTTGTCCTCCCCCGCTGCGGCCAGACACACGACACCCGTGCCCAGGCGATTGCGCAGATCGTCGATGATCATGCGCATCGCCTTGGCGTCGACGTCCTCGACCCGGCCCGAGATCGCGTGCGCGCCGGGAATCGACGCGAGCGGCCGTGCCGACGAAAAGAGATCCGTCGCACCGCCGCCCTGCTGCTTGAGCCGCAGATCGTCGATCTGCTTCTGGGCCTCTTTGCGCTCGTCGAGGAGCTTCCCGACGCGCGTGGGCAATTCCACGAGCGGGACCTTCAGGCGCTCGGCCGCTTCCTGCGCGAGGCGCTCCTGGGCGCGGATGTGGCGCAGTGCGCCCAGGCCGGTCAGCGCCTCGATGCGCCGGATCCCGGCCGCGATCCCCGATTCGGAGACGATCTTGAGCAGGCCGATGTCGCCGGTGGCGCGGGCGTGGGTGCCGCCGCAGAGCTCGGTGCTGCAATCGCCGAAGGAGACGACGCGAACCTCGTCGCCGTACTTCTCGTCGAAGATCGCGATCGCACCCTTCGCAATCGCCGATTTGTAATCCATCTCCCGCGTCTGGCCTGGCTGATTGTCTTCGATCCAGCGATTCACACGGTCTTCGAGCGATTCGAGCTGCTCGCGTGTGAGCGGCGAATCGTGGGTGAAATCGAAGCGCAGCCGCGAAGGTCCCACGAGCGAGCCCTTCTGCATCGCCTGATTGCCGAGCACCTCGCGCAAGGCCGAATGAAGCAGATGCGTGCCGGAGTGGTTTCTCACCGTTGCCTGACGCGACTCGCGATCGACCTCGAGCCGCGCGTCCTGATCGACCTGGATGTGGCCCTTCTTCACGACGCCAACGTGCACGAAGAGCCCACTGACGGGCTTCTGCGTGTCCTCGATCTCGACCTCACCGGTCGCCGTCGTGACGCGCCCCCGGTCGCCGACCTGACCGCCGCTCTCCCCGTAGAAGGGCGTCTCCTCGAAGACGAGCTCGACCTTGTCACCCTCGGCCGCGTCCGAGACGAGCTGACCGTTTCGCAGCACCGTCGCGAGCTTCGCCTCGAGCACCAGCGCTTCGTAGCCGCGAAAGGTCGTCTGGAGATCCGACGCGATGCGCCCGTAGATCTCCTGCACCGCCGTATCGCCGCTCCCCTTCCACGAGGCGCGCGCACGCGTCTTCTGCTCGCTCATCGCCTCATCGAAGCCCGTCTGGTCGAGGGTCATCGACTGACCCGACAGAATGTCGGCCGTCAGGTCGACCGGGAAGCCGAAGGTGTCGTAGAGCTTGAAGACGGTCGCGCCGGGCAGTCGCAGCGAGCCCTTCGCGCGCAGCTCGCCGATCTCGCCCTCCAGCAGCTGCAGGCCCTTCGAGAGGGTCTCGAGGAAGCGCTCTTCTTCACGGCGGATGCGGTCGGTGATGTAGGTGCGTCGATCGGCGAGCACGGGATAGGCGTCCGTCATCTGGTCGATCACGCGGTCGGCGACCGAGTGGATGAAGGGCGTGTCCCGGCCCAGGAGCTTTCCGTGGCGCGACGCGCGGCGCAGGATCCGGCGCAGGACGTAGCCCCGCCCCGCATTGCTCGGCAGCACGCCGTCCCCGATCAGGAAGGCGAGCGCGCGCGCGTGGTCCGCCACGACTCGGAGCGAGACGTCGGTCTCGGGGTGCGAGCCCGGCACGACGTTCACGAGCTCGGCGGCGCGGGCGACCAGCGGCGTAAAGCAGTCGGATTCCCAGCTCGAACGAACGCCCTGCAGCACGGCGGCCCAGCGCTCGAGCCCGCCCCCGGTATCGATCGAGGGCTTCGGCAGCGGCGTCATCGCTCCCGACGCGTCCCTGTTGAACTGCATGAAGACGAGGTTCCAGATCTCCATGAAGCGGCCGGAATCGCTCGACGGGTCGTCGTCCTTGCGCCCCGGAATCTGGCCCCAGTCGTAGTGGATCTCGGAGCACGGGCCACAGGGGCCGGTGTCGCCCATCGACCAGAAGTTCTCCGCCTCGTCGAGGCGGTAGATTCTCGAGGCGGGAATGCCGATGCGATCGCGCCAGATGTCGTAGGCGTCGTCGTCGTCGCGGAAGACCGAGATGACCAGGTCGTCGGGCTTGAAGCCGACGCCCTCGGTCAAGAGCTTCCAGGCGTACTCGATCGCGGCTTCCTTGAAATAGTCGCCGAAGGAGAAGTTGCCGAGCATCTCAAAGAAGGTGTGGTGGCGCGGCGTGCGGCCGACGTTCTCGAGATCGTTGTGCTTGCCCGAGACCCGCATGCATTTCTGGGAGGTCGTGGCGCGCACGAAGTCCCGCGTCTCTTCACCCAGAAAGAGCCGCTTGAAGGGCACCAT
>JANNQH010000217.1:0-4827 GCA_031400655.1 Deltaproteobacteria bacterium
GTGCTCACCGCTTCGCGCCGGACTCCGAACCTGCATGCTGCTGTTCGTCGTCCTGCTCTGCGCCATCGTCGATGCGGCGCCTGCGGCTGCGCAGCTGGCCGTCTCGATCGAGGCGAATCCCGGCGTCGCCGTGCCCGGCGAGCAGCTCGAGGTGCGCGTGACCGTGGTGAACCAGGGCGGGGCCGACGTCGCGGGCGTGATCCTGAACCTCCTGGTTCCGGCCGAAATCGACACATTCTTGACGGGCGTGGCCACGTCTGCGGCGAGCGGCTGCACGCAGATCACCAACAACTTCGCGTGTCAGAGCGGGGAGACGCTGATCTGAAGCTTCGGCACGCTCTCGGCCGGCCAGAGCATCACGACATCGCTCACGCCCATCGTGTCCGCCGGCGCCGTCGGACCGATCGTCTTCAATCCCGTCCTCAACTCCGGGCCCTCCGCCAGCGCGTCCGTCGCGATCGACGCCGGGCTCACGCTGGACGTGAGCCTGAACGAAGCGGCGGCTCCCGTCGCGGCGGGTGGCGCGCTCGCCTACTCGCTGCACTTCGGCAATCGCTCGACTCTCGATACGGCGCCAAACGACCTGCTCCGCCTCCCGCTGCCGGCCGGCACGACGTTAGTCAGCGCTTCCGACGGCGGCGTGTTCGTTGGCGGTGCGGTGGAGTGGTCGCTTGGAACGCTCCAGCCGGGGCAGTCGGGGACGCGCAGCGTCGCGTTTGCGGTCGGTGCAGGGCTGCCGCGCGGCGGATCGGTGCTCGCGACGGCGACACTCTCGGATACGAGTCCGCAAGTGGCCGAGGCGCGCGCCTTGACCGAGATCGATGGGCTCGAGGCGCTGAAGCTCGCGATGGTCGTGGGGCCCGATCCGGCCGCGCCGGGCGAGCAGCTCGACATCGAGGTCACTGTCAGCAATACGAGCGCCTCCCCGCTGACGGCGGTCACGCTGGAGCTGCGCTGGCCGCACGAGATCGCCCCGAATCTCACGGGGCAAGGCACCTCTTCGCCGGGCGGCTGCACCCAGATCCTCAACAACTTTGGCTGCTCGGCGGGGGAGTTCGCCGAGTGGACCCTGGACACACTCGCCGCGGGGCAGAGCGTGACGGTCTCGTATTCGGCGGCACTGACGGCTGCGCCGAATGGCTCGATCGTCGAGTTCGAGGCAGTGGCGCAAAGCGCCGCCACCCTCGAGCAGGTGCGCGCGGGCCGCGCGGTCGCGGTGGATGCGAGTCGACCGCTCGAGCTCGGTCTGCACGAAGCACTGGACCCGCTCGCGGCCGGGGACGACCTCGCCTACACGCTCTCGTTCATCAATCGCTCACGGGCCTACACGGCGCCGAATGCGCTGCTTCGCTTTCCGCTGCCGATCGGCACGACCTTAGTGAGCGCTACGGACGGCGGCGCGTTCAACGACGGTGCCGTGGAGTGGTCGCTCGGGTCGCTCCCGCCCGGTCGCTCCGGAACGCGCGGCGTCGTGCTGGCGATGAATGCGGGACTCATCACCGGCTCGCTGATCCAGGCCGATGCGCTGCTCATGGACGCGTCCCCGTCGGTCCAGCGCGCTCGGGCCGGCGGCGTCACCGAGATCGACGGCCTCGAGGCGCTCGAGGCCTCGATCAGCGTCGTCCTCGACCACACGGATTGGGCTTATCAGGTCGACGTGACGGTCACCAACACGGATGTCGTGACCCATACCGGTGTCACGCTGACACTACGCATTCCGCGGGACACCGTGGGCTTCGCGACCAGTGCAGTCACGGGCGCGCCGACCGCCGCCTGCACCCAGATCGTCAACAATTTCGTCTGCTCGGCGGGGGAGTTTCTGCTCTGGAGTCCGGGCACGCTGACGTCTGGACAGAGCGTCACCGTCAGGATCCCCAACCTGTACATCCAGGTCCCGAGCAGCGACACGTCGGAGCTCTTCGCCCTGACGGCGATCGCGCTCGGTTCCGGTACGGGCGATCGCGCCGTGGACCGCGTCGTCCCCGAACCCCGCAATGCCGCCGCGCTCGTGCTCGGGACCGGGCTCCTCGCGCTGCTTTCCCGGGGTCGCATGCGATCTGGACGGGAGGGGCGAGGCGCGCACCCCTTAATGTGTCAAAACACCGCCGAGCCCTACGCGGCCCGACCGTAATACCGCAGAAGCCCGCCAAGCCTTCCGCGACATTCGACCGGCCCGCTCGAGCGCCCATGATCGGCAGGGCCGCTGATGAAGTCTGAATGGCGGTGGGTGCAGTCCCTCTCGCACTCGTCTCTGCGCCGGATTCCCTCTTCTACGGGGAAAGCACAGGGAATTCCCTCAATCTCAGCCACCGCAGGTTCGGACTGGTTTGTCCAACTGCTTGAATTCACTGGTAATTCTAAAGTCTTCCGGTTCGAATTCCCTAAACGAGGATCAGGGAATTCAATTCTGTAATCAGGGAATCGCAGACCCGAGGCCCGGAGTCATCCGGCGCCGAAGGCGTGCACTCTCAGGCGCGAACGACCACCCGCCGTGGCCCACGCAGGATTGCCCCGGTCGTCTCGATATCGGCCGGGTCCTCGAGGCGCATCGCGGGCAGCCGCTCGGCGAGCGCCCCGAGTGCGACCCGCAGCTCCGCGCGAGCGAGCTGGGCCCCGAGACAGAAATGCGGGCCGTGGCCAAACACGAGGGATTTCTCGAGCTGTCGGCGATCCGGGTCGAAGCGGTCGGGATCCGCGAAGACGGCGGGATCGCGATTGGCGGCGGTGATCCCGAGCAACATCTGGTCCCCCTTCGCGATCGCCTGTCCACCGAGCTGAGAACCCCGCGCGGCTCGCCGCGGCAGTAGCGCGACCGGCGCCTCCCAGCGCAGCGTTTCGTCGGCGATCGACGCCCGGATCCCGGGCTCTGCCCGCGCGCGCTCGAAGAGCGTTCGTTCGCGCAGCACGACCGCCAGCATGCTTGCAATCGCCTTGTAGGCCGTATCCGCCCCAGCCGGGTAGAGGATGCCGAGGAACGAGAAGATCTCGTTGTCCGAGAGCTTCTCTCCCTCGAGCTCGACCCGGACGAGCGCGGAGAGGAGATCTTCTCCCGGCCGCTCGCGGCGATCGCGCACGATCGGTGCGAGATAGTCGCGGAAGGCCTTCCACGCGCGCGTCGCCTTCTCGGGGTTCCAGGGAAACAGGAAGAGATCGAGACCCCATTGCAGGAAGAGCGCCTCGTCGTGAACGGGGATGCCGAGGAGGCGCGTGATCACGAGCGCCGGGTAGCGGTGGGCGAAGCGCACGACGAGATCGAAGCGGGACTCGCCGGCGAGGCCGTCGATCAGCTCGTGCGCGAGCGGTTCGAGCAGCTCGGATTGCTGCGCAACGATCGAGCGCGGGGTGAAGGCCGAGGCGATCAGCGCGCGATTGCGCCGGTGTTGCGGGCCGACCATCGATTGCATCGTCTTGCCGACGAGAGGCTCCTGGATGCTGGCCGAGGGAAAGCGATCCTCGTCGGCGAGAGCGGCTCGCGTCTCGGCGTGGGTCGTCGTGAGCCAGGCCGGTCGGCCGTGGAAGCAGGCCAATACGACCGGTCCCGAGCGCCTGGCCTCGGCGATTCGCGCGTGCAGATCGGGAACCGGTGCTCGGGCGAGATCGATTTCCTGCACGACGACTCCCTTCGAATCCCGAGATCATGACCGAACGGGCGCGCAGCGCACCCGCTCCCGCAGCGCTGGCCACCGACGCCTCCGCGAGCCCCCCTTCTCAATGCGTCGGCCGGAACTCGATCGGCAGGCTCGTGTACCCGATCTGGAACTCCGAGGGCGGTCGCTCGACCGCGCCCTCGTCCACCGTCCACGCTGGGATGCGCGCGAGCAGCTCCTCGAGCAGCACGCGACCTTCGAGGCGCGCGAGATGAATCCCGATGCAGTGGTGCGGGCCGAAACCGAAGCCGACGTGGCGCTGCGGACGCCGACGGATGTCGAAGCGGTCGGGGTCAGGGAACTCGCGCGCATCGCGATTGGCCGACTGCAGCAGCAGGAAGAGTCTCTGACCGCGGCGCACGCACTCGCCGCCGACTTCGACGTCGACGAGTGCGGTGCGGCCGACGGACTGGAGCACGCCCTCGTGGCGGACCATCTCCTCGAAGGCGCCCGGGACGAGTTCGGGCTCCTCGCGGATCGCCCGGATCGCCTCAGGCGCTGCCGCGAGCTCGCGAACGCCGCCGGCGAAGATCTTCGGAACGGTCTCCGAGCCGCCGACGAGCAGGGTCACGAGCTGCGTCGCCACCTCGGCGTCGCCGAGGCGGCGGCCTTCGATCTCAATCGTAAGCAGGGCGTCGACGGCGCCACCGCGGCCGTGACCCTTTCTGCGATCGCGCACGTGCTCTTCCATGCAGGCCATGATCTCGGCCTGCGCCGCAAGCCCTTCCTCGCTCATGCCGGCCTGCCCGTCGGCTCTACGGGACGATCGATTGCTGAGCGCCACGAGCCGCGGTGCTTCGGAGGCCGGAATGCCCAGCACCAGACAGGCGAGCCCGACGGCCACGTGCGAGGCGTAATCGCCGACCACGTCGAGCCTCCCCACCGGCGCGCACGCGTCGAGCCGAACCCGTGTAAGCCGACGTGCCTCGCCCTCGAAGGCCATCACAGTCCTCGGGCGGAAGCTCGCACTCATCGCCGCGCGCAGCTGCGTGTGGATCGGCGGATCCCAGGTCGAGAAGCTCTGGCCCCGCGCCGCGCGGACGAGGGCATCGACGTCGCAGGGCCGCGAGACCACCTGCGGAAAGAAGACCGGCCCCTCCGTCACGCTGAAGCGCTCCGCGTCGCCCAGCACCTGCCAGACCTCTTCGAAGCGGGCGAGCGCAAAGGCGTCGTAGCGCGG
>JANNQH010000218.1:0-1728 GCA_031400655.1 Deltaproteobacteria bacterium
CCCGGCTGGTGGCTGCGTGGCAGATCGGGTCGCGAGGCCCGGATCAGCAGATTCAATGGTGCGCCGGGAGGGATTCGAACCCCCGACCCTCAGGTTCGAAGCCTGATGCTCTATCCAGCTGAGCTACCGGCGCACGGGGCGTTTCCGCACGGGTGCGGAGGCCTGAGAGCGGGCCGAAGCTAGCAGAGACCCGACGCCTCGACAGCCGCCTCTCAGCGCGAGAACATGGCCATTGTTCGGACGCCGGCCCATCGGGTCGCGATGGCCGGGGAGAGTACGCATGGCTCATGACCTGCTGATTCGAAACGGACTCGTGGTCGATGGAACGGGCGCGCCCGGGCGGTTGGCGGACGTCGGGATCGAGAATGGCCGGATCACGAGCATCGGTCGGCTCGCCGGCGCGAGCGCCCGCGAGACCCTCGACGCCGAGGGCCATGTCGTCGCGCCCGGCTTCATCGACGGCCACACGCACATGGACGCCCAGGTCTATTGGGACGCGCTTGGAACCTGCAGCTCCTACCACGGCATCACGACCGTCGTGATGGGCAACTGCGGCTTCACGCTGGCGCCGAGCCGCGAGGGCGCCCGCGAGCTCGTCGTCCGCAATCTCGAGCGCGCCGAGGACATCTCGCCGGCGGCGATGGCGAAGGCGATCACCTGGGGCTTCGAGACCTTCGCCCAGTACTTCGATGTCGTCGATCGCCTGCCGAAGGGCATCAACTACTCGGGCTATGTCGGGCACTCGGCGCTGCGGACGTATGTGATGGGCGAGCGCGCGTTCACGGACAAGGCGAGCGAGGCGGATCTCGACGGCATGCTGGCCGAGCTTCGCGCGGGCCTGCGCGCCGGGGCGATGGGCTTCACGACCTCGCGCACGTTGAATCATCAGACCGCCGACGACCGGCCTGTGGCGAGCCGGCTCGCGGAGTGGGACGAGGTCTCTACCCTCGTGAAAGCGACGGGCGACGTCGGTGGGATCTTCGAGATGACGAACGAGGACAAGGCCTTCGCGGATCCGGAATCCCAGGCCGAGTATTTCGGCCGCATCTCGAAGCTCGCCCTCGATTCGCGGGCGACCTTCATGTTCGGTGTCGGGAGCACGCGCCACGCGCCCGATGGCTGGCGGGCCTGGACGGCGCTCCTCGATCGGGTCTCTGACGCGGGCGGGCGCATGTACGGCCAGGTTCATTCGCGGCGCTTCGACGTGATCCTCTCCTTCGCGGGCCAATTGCCCTTCGATCGGTTGCCGATCTGGCAGGGGCTTCGCTCGAAGCCCGTCGCCGAGCAGAAGACGGCGCTGCGCGATCCGGCTCTCGTGGCGAAGCTCGTCCACGAGGCCCATCACGGGCCCTACGGCAATGCGATCGGCGCCGAAGCGCGCAGGCCCGATTTCGATTGGATCTTCCTGATGGAAGATCCGCTGGGACCCCATCGTTGTCTCGGTGAGCTCGCGCGCAAGCAGGGGAAGGATCCGGTCGCCCTCATGATCGAGATCGCGCTCGAGACTGACTTCGCCCAGAACTTCCTGCAGCCGATCGCGAACGAGGTTCCCGAGAACGTGCTGGCCCTGATGCAGCACCCGCGAACCCTCACGACGTTCTCGGACGCCGGTGCGCACGTGTCGCAGATCTCGGATTGCTCGATCGCGACCCATCTGCTCGGTCACTGGGTAAGGCGCGAGCAGAAGGTCGGTCTCGAAGAGGCGGTCCACTGGCTCACCGGCCGCCC
>JANNQH010000219.1:0-1543 GCA_031400655.1 Deltaproteobacteria bacterium
TACCGTGCGTTGCTGGCCGGAACGCCGGCCCCGGGTCGTGAGCAGGAGCGGCGCGTTGTACTCGACGCCCTCCGAACGGGCGAAGACCCACGAGACCGGTGACTCGCCGAGCCAGCGCACGCAGATCCGATCGAACGCCGCGCTGAAAGGTGTCACGGCAACTCGAACGGCCACCTGGGACAGCTTCATGGGCTTTTCTTCTCCTACCAACTCAAAGGAAGTGACGCGAGTCCGCGCAGGAAGAACGAGCCCCGGAAAATGGGCTCGCCGTCGAAGGCAAGAACCGGGAAGCGCCGTAGGATCGCCGCAAGCGCCGCCTGGATCTCGACTCGCGCGAGCGCCGCGCCGAGGCAGCGATGGCGGCCGAGACCGAAGGCGAGATGGTCCTTCGGATCGCGGGTCACGTCGATCCGATCGGGATCCGGGTAGTGCGCGGGATCCCGATTCGCCGCGCCATTGAGCAAGACGAAAGTCTCCCCCGCCGCAATCTCGACGCCGCCGATCTCGAGGGGCTCGTGACTTCGCCGCTGGCTGATCTGCACCGAGGTATCCCAGCGCAGCAGCTCCTCGACCGCGCCGACGACGAGTCCCGGATTCGCGCGCAAGCGCGTGAGCTCCTGCGGCGCGAGCAGCAGCCCGCGAATGGCGAGGGAGATCAGATCCGCCGTCGTCTCGTGGCCGGCCTGGAGCAGGATCACGCAGGTGGCAGCCAACTCGTCGTCGCTGAGGGGGCCTCGCGCGTCCTCGGCCCGCGCGATCAGCGTCAAGAGATCATCCTTCGGCTGCTTTCGGCGCTCGCGGGCCAGCTCGAGGAAATAGTCGCGGAAGCCGAGCGCCGCCTCTTCACCGCGCCGGATCACGTCGGGGGTCAGCGCAGCAACGTCGCCGCGGCGCGCGAAGTCGTGGGCCCACTGGAAGAAACGCGGCACGTCGCTCCGCGGGATTCCCAGCATCTCGCAGATCACGGCGATCGGGAGCGGATAGGCGAGATCCTTCACGAGATCGAGCTTGCCCCGGGACACGGCCTGGTCGAGCAGTCGCTCGACCTCTCCCTCGGCGGCCTTGCGCCAGCGCTCGACGCTCCTGGGCGTAAAGTGGCGGGACACGAGGGCGCGGATGCGGTCGTGGTCCGGCGGCGACAGGTAGAGGATCTGCTTGCGCATCATCGCGCTGAAGGCGGCGCCGGACTCGCCGACGTCGAAGATGTCGGCGTTGCGCTCGTCGCTGAAGGCGCGCGGATGCCGCAGCACGGCGCGAATATCGTCGTAGCGCGTCAGCACGTAGCCATGGGGGACGAGCAGCGCTTCCGTGCGATGGACGGGAGCGATCTCGCGCAGGCGGTGGAGCCAGGGGTAGAGCGCGCCGCGGCGCTCCGGGTCGAGGATCGCGCGCAGGACCTCGGCGGGATCGCGAATGTCGCGCGGGTCGGTCAGGGCTCCCATTCGTGCGACTCTATCACGGCCGATCGGCGACCGGGCAGCTACGAAACGCCTCTGATAGGTTCCGTTCGAGGAGCATTGCCACGCCCGTGAAGAGAACGTCG
>JANNQH010000220.1:0-4384 GCA_031400655.1 Deltaproteobacteria bacterium
GTCGCTAGAAGCGATCGATGTTGAAGTCGTCGCCTTCCATCATGCCGCCCTCGTCGTCCTTTTCGGGCTTCTCATCGGGCGTGCTCGGGCTGTCGCCCGTGAACTCGTTCCAATTCGAGTCCGAGGTCGAGGCGATGCCGCGGAAGCGGAGCGCGAAGTCGTCGGGATTGGAGACGTGCTTCAGCGCCTCCTCGTACGAGATGAGGCCCGACTTCACGTGGCTCATGAGGGACTGGTCGAAGGACTGCATGCCGTAGGTCGTGTGGCCCTTGGCGATCACGTCCGGGAGCTCCTTCGTGCGGTCCTTGTCGGCGATCAGCTCGCGGGCGAGCGCTGTCGAGATCAAGACCTCGAGCGCGGGCACCCGGCCCTTGCCATCAGCCCGCGGCACGAGGCGCTGGCTGATGACGGCCTTCAAGATCGTCGAGAGCTGCAGCCGGACCTGCTTCTGCTGGTAGGGCGGGAAGACGGAGATGATGCGGTTGATCGTCTCGGTCGCATCGAGGGTGTGGAGCGTGCTCATCACGAGATGGCCGGTCTCGGCGGCGGTGAGTGCCGTCTCGATCGTCTCGAAATCGCGCATCTCACCCACCAGGATCACGTCCGGATCCTGGCGCAGGGCTGCGCGGAGCGCAGAAGAGAAAGTATGGGTGTCGACGCCGATCTCGCGCTGGTTCACGATCGAGCGGCGGTCCCGCACCAGGAACTCGATCGGGTCCTCGATCGTCATGATGTGGCAGGTCCGCTCGCAATTGATGTGCTCGATCATGGCGGCGAGGGTCGTCGACTTGCCCGAGCCGGTCGTGCCCGTGACCAGCACGAGCCCGCGCTGCTCCTGGGCGATCTTCTCGATCACCTTGGGCAGGAAAAGCTGATCGATCGTCTTCACACCGAAGGGAATCACGCGGAACACGATGCCGACCGTGCCCCGCTGCTGGAACACATTCACGCGGAAGCGGCCCAGCCCCGGGAGGCCATAGGCGAGATCGCATTCGCGCTTCTCTTCGAAGCGGGCCTTCTGGATCGGATTCATGATCGAGAAGGCGATCTTCTGGAGCTCGTCGGGCATGACCCGCTCGCCGTTTTTCAGCGGCACCAGCGCGCCATCCACGCGGAACATCGGCGGCAGCCCCGACTTCAAGTGGATGTCGGACGCCCCGCCCTTGATGGCGACCTTCAGGATCTCGTTCAGTTCCATATCCGCGCCTCGAAACTCCCTGACAATGCAGGGGATTCCAGATCAGACCCGCGACCTCAACGACTCCTCCTTTCGACCGCGGATGGGGCTCGCTTGAGGCACAGCCGGCCCGGAGTCGCGCGGATTCCGGCGTCAGGCCACCAGCGACCGGTGCGCAAGTCGCCGAAGAGACGGGCGACTCGAAACGAGAAACGCGGGCCAAGAGGGCCCGCGTGCTCGCGAATCGCAATCGAATCACCAGCGTCGACTAGTCGTTCTCGAACGACTCGGCCTCGCCCCTCGCCGCCCCGATCGCCCCTCCCGAGCCCCCAGCCTTCGCCACGGCCACCGGCCGCACGTGGCCACCGGCCGGCGTCGGCATCTTCAGCCCCTTCGCGAGGAACACCTCCTCCGCGAGCCGCTGCATGATGTCCGGATTCTCCTTGAGGAAGACGCGTGCCTTCTCGCGGCCCTGGCCGATCCGCTCGCCGCCGTACGAAAACCACGAGCCGCTCTTTTCGACGATTCCCGCCTCAGCACCGATATCGATGAGATCGCCCTCTCGGGAGATGCCCTCGTTGTAGATGATGTCGAACTCGGCCTGCCGGAAGGGCGGCGCCACCTTGTTCTTCACGACCTTGACCCGGGTCCGATTGCCCGTGACTTCGTCGCCGTCCTTGATGGCGGCGATGCGGCGCACGTCGATCCGGATCGATGCGTAGAACTTGAGCGCGTTGCCGCCCGTCGTCGTCTCCGGGCTTCCGAACATCACACCGATCTTCATGCGGATCTGATTGATGAAGATGATCGTCGCCCCCGACTTCGAGACCGTCCCCGTCAGCTTGCGGAGCGCCTGGCTCATGAGCCGGGCCTGGAGGCCGACGTGGGAGTCGCCCATCTCGCCTTCGATTTCGGCGCGCGGCACCAGCGCCGCGACCGAGTCGATCACCACGAGATCGATCGCGCCCGAGCGCAGCAGCACGTCGGCGATCTCGAGCGCCTCTTCCCCGGTATCGGGCTGCGACACGAGCAACTCGTCGATGTTCACCCCGAGCCGCCGCGCGTAGTTGACGTCGAGCGCGTGCTCGGCGTCGATGAAGGCGGCCACGCCACCGATTTTCTGGATCTCGGCGATCGCGTGCAGCGACAGCGTCGTCTTGCCGCTCGACTCCGGGCCGTAGATCTCGACCACTCGGCCACGGGGATAGCCGCCAATCCCGAGCGCGATGTCGAGGCTCGGCGCCCCGCTCGAGAAGCACGCGATCTCGTGGTTCGCCGCGTCGTCGGTCATGCGGGTAATCGCGCCCTTGCCGAACTGTTTCTCGATGCTCGAGACCGCGAGCTCGATGGCCTTCGCCTTCGCCTCGTCCGCCACGCCACCGCGCTCCACCTTCGCCTTCGCCGTATCGCCGTCCTTGCCTCGTGCCATCGTGCTCGTCCCCCGTGTTGAGTTTGCCGTTTCGTTTCCGTCTTCAGGTCCGTCTTCAGGAAAGCTCTCGTTCCGTCACCAAGAGCGCGATCCCCGCCTAGCCCGGCGCCGAGCTCCCACCCGCCCGCCGCATCAGGCTCGGCCCCACGAGCGGAGAGCCCAGCAGCGTCCGGCGAACCCAATCGAGAGCGACCTGGGAAGTCAGGCTGCGGTGACGCGAGCGATCGACCGCGAACACGAATGAATCAGCGTGGGTCCGGCCGACCTGCGCGAGGGCGATCCAGACGAGGCCGACGGGCTTCGACACGGTTCCGCCGTCAGGCCCGGAAATGCCGGAGGTCGCCAGCGCAAAATCGCTCCCGAAACGGGCCCGCGCGCCCTCGGCCATGGCGCGGACGACCGGCTCCGAGACCGCCCCCTCGCGCTCGATCAGCTCCGCGGGCACACCGAGCAGCGACGTCTTCACCGCATTCGAGTAGGCGACGATGCTGCCGAGAAAATAAGCCGAGGAGCCGGGAACATCCGTGATCCGCTCGGCGATGAGACCTCCGGTGCACGACTCGGCCGTGGCGAGCGTCTTGCCGGCGTCGGCGAGCATCCGACCGACGACGCTCTCCATCGACGCATCGCCCTCGCCGAACACGATCGGCCCGAGCTTCGCCCGAATCCCCCGCACCACCTCGGCGATGCGCCGATCGGCCTCCTCGGCCGACGTCGCGCGGGCGACCGGCCGCAGGAAATTGTCCGGGAAGGCCGTGCGGAAACCGAGCTCGACCTCGCCATCGCGGGCGAGATCGCGGAGCTCAGCCTCGAGCGTCGACTCACCCATGCCGAAGGTCCGGAGCAGCGCCGCACGGACGATCCTGCGCGGCACACCCTTCCCCGAGACACGATCGCGCGCTTCGAGGATCCGTCCGAGGCGCGGCATCACCTGCTCGTCCAGCATGCGCTCGAGCTCCCGCGGCACCCCGGGCAGCGTGAAGAAGACGACCTCGCCCGCTCTGGTCTGAGAAGAGGTCTGAGAAGAAGCGCCGTTCGCCCCACCCCGGCGCGGAACCGCGAGGGCGAACCCGGGCGCGGTCCCGATCGGATTCACCATCACGTCGGCGCCGGTCGGGAAATAGGCCTGCTTTCGGTTGACGTCGGCCATCTCCCGCCCGACTCGGGCGAAGAAAGCCTCGATCGCCGCGAGGGACGCGGAATCGACCTCGAGCTTCCGCCCGAAGCTCTCCGCCAGCACCTCCGTCGTCAGATCGTCCCGCGTCGGCCCCAGACCGCCCGATACCAGCACGACATCGCTGCGCTCGGCCGCTCTCAGAAAGGCGTCCCGCATGTCTGCGCGATCGTCGAGCACGGAGACCTGATGACGACAATCGAGGTCGAGCAACAGAAGCCGCTCCGCCAGCCGCGCCTTGTTCGAGTCGATCACCTCGCCCCGCATCAATTCGTCACCGATCGTGATGATTTCCGCGTTCAAGCCGAGCCCCCGATGCGCACAGCCCGATCGGTCCCGGTCGCGCGGCCACCATCAAACCGCCGCCCTGCGACAGAGGCGGTCACACCCGGCGTCAAGAGTCGGGTGGGCTTCGCGAGAAGTCGGGTGGGCTTCGCGAGATAGCGGGTGGGCTTCGCGAGACGCCGGGCGGGCCTCGCGAAAGAGTCGGCTCGTTGATCGAGGGCAAAATACGCCAATGGCTTTTCACCGATGGCTGACCGTCTCGGGACCGATCCGGTCGCGTCGTCGCGGGGGGGCGTCGAACGAGGGCCAAAGTAGCCGC
>JANNQH010000221.1:0-1718 GCA_031400655.1 Deltaproteobacteria bacterium
TCGAATCCCACCGCCGCCGCCGCGCGGATCTGCCGCGGAAGGTCGGGCCGAGCCACGAAATAGCCCGACTCGTTGAAGAGGTTGAAGCAGAGCTCGGTCATGACAGGACCTCCGGTGCCGGACGCCTTCGAGTCGCGACCCAAGACTGACCGCACGGGAGCGGATCTGCAAGAATGCCGCGCGGCGCCCGCGCTCCATCCCTCGGCGCCCTGCGGAGGCGTTCGACGCGTGACCGGACTCGATCGATCGCTCAGCGTTCAAGCGACGGGGCCGGGCGAATGGCAGGCCCAGGCCGACCCGGCCTACGAATCCACGAACGGCCAGTTCGGCGGTTGGTCCGCGGCGCTGCTCCTTCGCGCACTTCTGAATGAACCGCGCGCAAGCGGAACGCCTTCGGCCCTCACGGTCCACTTCCTGTCCGCTGTGCCCCCCGGCCGGGAGCTCTCGATCCGGACCGAGCTTCGCCATGGCGGGCGATCCCTTTCCTATTGGCAGGCGGAGCTTCGCGAGAAGGGTCAGCCGGAGACGCTCGCGCTCGCGACGCTCGTGCTGTCGAATCGACGGGAGAGCGACCGCTTCGACGAGCTTCGCATGCCGAAAGCGCCGGATCCAGAAACCCTCGAGCAGTTCCGACCTCCCGCCGGGCCCTTCGGCGAGCGGATGGATATGCGGCCCGTGATCGGCCATCCGCCGTTCGGCCAGACGGCGACCCGTTCTGTCTTCTGGACCCGCGAAGAATCGGGCCGCGCCGTCGACGCCGTGCAGCTCGCCTATCTCGCCGACGTCGGTGCGCCGCGGATCTACTTGCGCAGCGCTGGACCTCGGCCGTCCGCCACGCTCACGCTGTCGATCTATTTTCACGCAACCGCCGAGGAGCTCGCCGCCATCGGCGACGACTTCCTGCTGTCGGAGCTGAATGGCACCCGCGCGCAGGCATCGACCGTCGGCTCGCGCGGCGAGCTCTGGAGCCGGCAGGGAACACTGCTCGCGACGATGGAGCAGCTGTGTTGGTTCAAATAGCGCGCGCCACGTCGCGCGGGGCGCTCAGGCCTTGACGGCGTCGTGAATGAAACGGACGGCAGCGTCGACGAGCGCATCCTCGTAGGGGAACTCGGGATCCCCGCGATAGGCGCGGGATGAATATTCGGCCTGGACGAGCTGGATCACGTCCGCCATCGCGTCGACCGGAAGATCCCGGCGGAACTCGCCCTTCGCGATGCCGTCCGCCAGCACGTTCGCGATCAGCTGGCGATGGGCGTGGACGCGACCCCGGTTGGGACTCCCGATCCGCGCCAGCTCGAAACGTTTGTCCCCCGAGAGCACGGCTGGCAGCAGCGGATTCGTCCGACAAAACACGACGGAGCGACGGAACATCGCCTCGAGCTTCTGGGTGGGCGTCAGCCCCTCCGCCTCGGCGGGCACGAGCGCCCGCACCCAGTCACGCACGATGTCCGCGACGACGACCTGGAACAGGTGTTCCTTGCCCTGGAAATGTTTGTAGAGGAGACCATTCGAGACGGAGGCTCGCCCGGCGATCGTCTCGACCGTCGTCGCCGCGAAGCCTTGATCCGCGAAGCAGGCGCGCGCCGCATCGACGATGCGCTGAAGCCGCTGCTCGCTGCCCTGCTGCCGGGCCCCCATCGCTCGACCTCCCCGCCGGGCTCGAGAATCGTCATCGATCGCGATCAGTCTGGCACAAAAATGAATAAATCAGACAG
>JANNQH010000222.1:0-1530 GCA_031400655.1 Deltaproteobacteria bacterium
TCCGTCGTCTGGAAGCCGAGGATCGTCTCGTTGTCTCGCGGCGCCGGTCGCTGCAGGAACTTGAAGAGCACGAAGGACCCGTAGCGGTCGTCGGGCGAAGGGCAGAGAAAGATCTCTTCGATCGGCTCACCGATCGCGCCCCTGCTCGATCTTCAGTCGGCCGGTTTGATGAAGGTCGAAGACCTTGCAATAAAAGTCGGCCATCCGGTCGAGGTCGTCGACGACGAGCTTCGTGAACGAGAGATTCGAGAGTCGGTCGGTCGCCATGGGTTGAGAGCGCCTTCCTTCCGAGTGGATATTTGCTGCGTGAGCCCGATTCAGGGTCGCACGGACCGGGCCAGGGCGCAGCGTGGAGCCGAACAGGGAGCCGATCATGGAGAGCGCGATATCGTGGTCCAGCCACGGCCTCGATCGGGGAGAAACGCGATGGAAAATGAAGAGACCCACGGTGTCCACCACGTGGTCTGGTGCATCCGGCCCGAGAATCTCGCGCGCGTGCGGGAGCTCTGGGAGCGGGCGATCGGGTTGCCCCTCGAAGAGCTCGACCTGCCGGAGCTGGGGCTGCGCGTGCTGATCTCGTGGAAGGGGGGCGTCGAGATCATGTCGCCGGCCTACCCGACGGGACTCATGGTCGAAGCGGCGCGGCGGTTCCTCGCGGAGCGCGGCGAAGGGGTCTACAGCGTCGTCTATGGCGTACGCGGCATCGAGAGCGTGATCTCCGCGTTCAGCGCGCGGGGCGGGAGCCTGCTCTTTCGCGAGACGGTCGAGCCGGATGCCGTGGCAGAGCGCAAGCTTTCCGACGGCGAGCGTTTCTCCATTCTGCAGGCGGGGTTCGACGATTTCTGCGGGATGCGGATCTGCCTGCAGGAGATCGTTCCGGAGTAGAGGATGCCGACGCTCGGGGATCTCCAAAAATGCGCCGCCTCCGATGGCGTCCTTCAGCGGCACATGCCACGGCATCCATGACCAGGGGGAAGTCGCAATGAGACATATCGAACGACATCGAACACACCGGATCGGCTGGCTCCGCGCGGCCGTGCTGGGCGCAAATGACGGCATCGTCTCCACGGCGAGTCTCGTGCTGGGCGTCGCGGCGGCCGGTGCGGACGCCCAGGGCATTCTGGTCACCGGCGTCGCGGGACTCGTCGCGGGGGCCATGTCGATGGCTGCGGGTGAGTATGTGTCGGTCAGCTCGCAAGCGGATACGGAGCTCGCCGATCTGGATCGGGAAAGAAAAGAGCTGGCTGCGGACCCCGTGCACGAGCATGCGGAGCTGACGGCCATCTACGTCGAGCGCGGACTGGATGCGGCACTCGCGTCGAATGTCGCGACCCAATTGATGCAGCATGATTCGCTCGGCGCCCATGGCCGGGACGAGCTGGGCATCTTCGAAGCATTGGCCGCGAGACCGGTGCAAGCCGCGCTTGCCTCGGCTGGTACGTTCGCGGTCGGCGCTGTTCTGCCTCTTCTGGTCGTTCTCGTCTTTCCTGCCTCCGTCCTGCCGTGGGCCGTTGCGGGAAGCTCGCTCGT
>JANNQH010000223.1:0-7630 GCA_031400655.1 Deltaproteobacteria bacterium
TCGGGCTGCGCTACCCGGGCAATGTCGGCTTCATCGTGCGGGCGGCAGAGGTGGCCGGGGCGACCGGGATCGTGCTCGCGGAGACGTGGACGCGGAGTGAGCGGGCGAGTGCGATGCGCTTCGCGATGCAGGCAGATCGCTTCTTTCCCGTGATCGACGCCGCGGCAGAGGAGGCCGTCGCGTCGGCCAGGCGCGCGGGGAGGCGGCTGCTCGCCCTCGAGACCGACGGCGCTCGATCGCCCTGGGAGGCGGCGCTCGAGGGCTCTCTCGCAGTCTTTCTCGGCGGTGAGGCCGAGGGCATTCCCGCGGCGATCGTCGCGCAGATGGACGCAGTCCTGCGCATCCCGATGCGCGGATTCATCCCGTCCTACAACGTCCAGGCGGCGGCCGGAATCGTGCTCGGCGAATGGCTCCGCCGAACGCAGGATCCGGACTCCGGGTGCGTCAGCGACTCGTAGGCGTCTGCTAGTCCGCGAGATCGATGATGGCCTCGCAGCGGTCGAGGCGGGCGACGGTGCCCGTCTTGATCCGCTTGCAGCGGCCCTCGAGGTCGACCATTCGGCGGTCGATCCAGGACGCCGCCAGATCGAAGCGCCGCGGATCCGCCTTCGCCTGCCGCAACAGCTCACCGGCGGCGATCACGCTCGCGACCACCTCGGCCAGCGACTGCGCCGACATCATCGCGTACTTGAAGTCGGCGAGCAGTGCGCCCGCGGCGCCCAGGATCTGCTGCATCCCCGCGAGCACCTGGTCGGCGAGCTCCTTCATGCGCGGCTCGTCGAAGGATTTGAGCTCCTGCTCGAGGACTTCGAAGACCACGCCGAGCGCGCCCTTGCCGATCTCCTTCAGCGCGAAGGAGACCTGGATCTCCGAGGTGCCTTCGTAGATCGTGGTGATGATCGCGTCGCTGTGGAGCTTTGCGGCTTCGGACTCGGCCATGAAGCCCAGGCCGCCGTGGATCTGGATGGCGTCGCGGCTGATCGAGTCGGCGGCTTCGGTGCCCATGTATTTTGCGAGCGGCGTGAGCAGTCGGATGCGGGTGTCGTTGCGCTCGTAGAGGGTCTGGATCTCGGTCGCCTGGGCCTCGGACAGCTCTTTCGATCCGGCCGCGACGCGGGCGAGGACCGCCTCGATCGCGCGGTTCTGATCGGAGAGGGCGCAGGCGCGGTACAGCAGCGCGCGGCTCCCCTCGAGCTCGAGCGTCATCTTCGCCAGTCGATCCTTCATGAGCGGCTGCTCCGCGATCGGCTTGTCGAACTGGACGCGCGTCCGCGCATAACGGATCGCGACGTCGAGAGAGGCCTCGGCGATACCGACGCCCTGGGCGGCGACGCCGAGGCGGGCATTGTTCATGAGCGAGAGCATGGCCGTGAAGCCCTGGCCGAGATCGCCGACGAGGAAGCCCTCGGCCTGGTCGAACTGGACCGCGGCGGTCGGTGAGCCGTGGATGCCGAGCTTCTCCTCGAGCCGCGTCACCGTGACTCCGTTCGGCTTGCCGTCCGGCAGGGTTCTCGCGACGAGGTAGAGCGAGAGTCCCTTCGTCGTGCCCTTCGATTGCTCGAAGGTCTCGGCATCGCGGGCGAGCACGAGATGGATTTCGCAGCCGCCGTTCGTGATGTAGATCTTGTTGCCGTCGATCACGGTGCGGCCATTCGTGGTCGTGGCGCGCGTCTGGATGGCGCCGAGATCGGATCCGGCCTGGGGCTCGGTCAGATCCATCGCGCCCATCACCTCGCCCGACGCGAAGCGCGGCAGGTAGGTTTTCTTCAGCTCTTCCGAGCCATAGCGCTGGATGTCCTCGGCCACGCCCGCCTGGAGCCCGAGGATCGTCATCAAGCCCGCGTCCGCGCGCGCCACCATCTGGAGGATCACGTTCGCGACGAAGGCCGGAAGCCCGAAGCCCCCGTACTGCTCTTCGACGCCGAAGCTGATGAGTCCCGCCTCGCGAAGCTTGTCGAGTGTCTCCTTGATATGCGGCGGGTATACGACGACGCCGTTCTCGAGTCGCGCACACTGCTGCCAACCCGCGCGCAGCTTCGGCTCCTGCTCCTCGCAGATCTGGGCCGCCGTCTCGAGGATCTCGCGCAGCGCTGCACGATCGACCGCGATGTCGCCCGATTCGCCGCGACGCCAGCTGAAATAACCATCCCAGTCGATCAGCTCGTCGAGATAGAGAAGGACGACGTCGCTCAAATACGCACGCATTTTATTTCTCCCACACACTCAATTTCGCCCGAAGCGGGCATTTGCGCATCCTGCGCCGCGGCCAGCCCACGCTTCGGGTCAAGGGGGTCGCTGGGGGCCCGCTCGCAGGCTACGCGAATTTGCCTCGCTGCATAGACCCTATCCGGCGCTGGATGCAGGGGCATTCCCTACGGATCGGAATTCGGGATTTCGCCCTCTGGGACCAGATCCTTCGGCCGGAGATCCGGCAGATCCGGCTCGGGATCCTCGACCGGGAGCGCGCTCGCGGGCGGAGACAGTGCGTCGTCGTCGACGAGATCGCCGGCGCGCTGCAGCGGCGACGCGTTCTCGAAAAGGTCGTTGCGTCGCGGGGCAGTTGCGCCGCTCGAGCGGCGCGGCGCGGCGACCGGTGCCGGGGACACCGGGCCGCGGAGCCGACCGAGGATGGGGCCTGGGATCGAGGCTGAGGGCGTCGGCATCGAACCGTTCGGTCTTGCCGCGACGACCTCGTGCGTGGCGGGCGCCGGGGCCGGGTCGCCGCCTGCTTGCGGCGCCTCCAGCAGAAGTGCCACCAGCACGCCGCCCAGCGCCACGGCGGTGGTGATGGCGGCGAAGAGGCGTGCGTTGCGACGCAGGAACCCGCCGCGAATCGCGCGCAGTTCCGCCTCACTGGGCGGGGCCGAGAGATAGGCCTCGAGCTCGGGATCTTCGTCGCCGACGTCTCCCGTTCGAGCTGTCCGTCGCACAACCGACCGCGGGTCGGGGGGAGCGATCGCGTGTTCGAGCAGCAACTCCTCGCTCGCGGATTCGCGGGGATGGTGATCGGCGTCGTCCCAGGCTTCTTCGCCGTCTTCGGCCGCGAGTGCCGCGAGCTCGCGGGGCTGGTCCTGTCGCGAGCGGACGAAGGGCTCGTCGAGCGTACGCAGGCGCTTCACCGCCGCTTCGATCAGCAGCTGCTCGCAGAGCGCCGAGATCGCCCCGGGCACGCCGCCAGTCTCGGCGTGGATGGCGAGGGCGGCGCGCGGTGTGAAGAGCGGGGACCCCTGGTAGCCCGCGCGCACGAGCTGGCGCTCGATGAAGTCGGCGACCGAGTCGGGGGCGAGCGGCTCGAAGCGAAGTCGGGCAGCGCCCGTGCGTTCGAGCCAGGCGAGGGCCGGCGGCGCAGCATCGCCCTCCTCGCCGGTCGATCGGACGAACAGGATCACGGTCACGACCGCGGCGCCGTCTTCATCCCGGATCTCCTGCAGGACGTCGAGATGCTCGAGCAGCGAAACCGGCGCCTGCTCGGCGCGGTCGATCACCAGCACGAGGCGATGCTTGCGAGCCGCTTCGAGCAGACCAGCCCGCGAGAGCCGTTCCCCGGCGAGCTGCCAGTCCCGGGCGAGCGAAATCCGCACCGATCGCCAGTCGCTGTCCGGCTCGAACAGCGTCACGACCCGGGCGTTGCCGGCGAAGAGCTTGGGAAGTGCGCGCGCCAGGCTGGTCTTGCCCACGCCTTCGACGCCGCACACCCCGATGCGCGCGCCCCCGTCGCGCAGCGTCACCTGGATCCGCGAGACGAGCTTGCGCAGCGCACGCGTCCCGATCACGACAGAGGTGTGCGCCTCGTCGGCAAACGGTGAGCGGTGCAGGGCGAAGAAGTCGAGGTGCAGGGACATTTTGGGCGGCAACCGGGGCGACGGGGCGGACGTTCGGGAGATGCGCAGGAGACGGCCGGATCGAGCAGTCGAATCCCTACGGCAAATCGGCCAGGGCAGCGACCTGCTTGAGGCTCGTCGCGGGATCCGGCGCGGAGATGCGCGATCGACGACGGTTGTCGTCGGATCCGCCGCGCGGGCGTGCCGCTGCTTTGCTCCTGCCCGCTTCCCTCGCTAAGAGTCGTCGCGTCGCAGGCTGCGGCCGGTGCCCCGCCCGGCCCTGCGGCGGGCGGGCCAGCTTGGGTCGGGCTCCTGGGGGGCGAGGGGAGCGATGCACGTTGGATCGAGTGGACTGCGGCCGGGCTCCGAGGTGCGCCGCATCCGAGGGCGCCCTCGCGTGAGCGAGGTCGTCGGCCTCGTGCTCGCACTCGATGAGCGATCGGCCCTGACGCCGAGCGCCCGCCGCGCCCGGGACCTCGCAGTCGCGTCTCGGATCGACGCCCGTCAGGACAGCGAGCGCCTGCGCGCGTGGCTTTGTGTCGGCCCGACCCCTGCGCTCGCGCTGCGCATCCGGCGTGTCGCCCGCGCCTTCGCGGGGATTCGGCTCGGGTTCTCGCTCCTGGGCCTCGTCCTCGGCTGGTGCACCGCGGCGGCGCTGCTGGCCATCGGGGGATCGGCGGGCCGTGTCTCGATCGCCGCCTGTCTCGCACTGTTGGTAGTACTTCCCTTCGCCTCGTGCGTCGTGAGTGTCGTGCTCTGGCTCGGGTCGATCGCCGCGGCGCGTTTCCCGGGCCGGGATGCGGGCGAGCGCGCTCGCGGTTCAGCGCGCCTCCTGCGGCTCGTGCTGCGCCTGGTGCCGGCCTCGACGCGGCTCGACGTGGAGGCCGTGCTCGGCCGTGCCCGGGCGCAGGCCGGGCTGTATGCGCCGCTCCAGCGCGGACAGCTGATGAGCTGGCTCTCCCAGGCGGGGCTTTGGTTCGGCTGTGGTGCGCTGGCGGCGACGCTCGGATTCGTGGTCTTCACCGACCTTGCCTTCGGCTGGAGCACGACCCTCGATATCGCTCCGGAGCGGGTGCAGCGCGTCGTCGCGGCGCTCGCGCGGCCGTGGGCGGGGCTCTGGCCCGAGGCCTCGCCGTCCCTCGAGCTCGTTGCCGCGACCCGTCATTTTCGGGTCACGGCGGGCTCGGGCGCGGGCGCCACGCCACCGCTCGTGTACGGCGCCTGGTGGCCCTTCCTGGTGATGGCGATCGGATGTTATGCGGTGCTGCCGCGGCTCTTGATCCTGCCTGTCGTCGGGGGCTGGCTCGCCCGGGAGGCGGAGCGCGTGCTGCGCTTCACGCCGGGCGCTTCCGAGCTCGTCCTATCGCTCACGACGCCACAGCTCGAATCCCGCGCCGAGCGCGCTGAAGGGCCCGTCGGCCGGGCGCTCGCCGGGATGGTGCCCGAGGTCGAGCTGCGGGCCTGGCTCGCGCGCGGAGACGGTGGCACGCGGCGGCAGCCGCTCGTCGTCGGCTGGGCCGAGGCCGTCGCCGAGGCGACGCTCCGGAGCGGACTCGGCACCGATCTGCGCTTCGTCGACGCGGGCGGGCGTCGCACGCTCGCGGAGGATGCAGCCGTCGTGGACGAGGCTCGACAGACGGGCGGGCCGCTCGTCGTCGCCGTGCGCGGGCACGAGCCGCCGATTCTCGATCTGCTCGATTTTCTCGCGGCACTGCGCCGGGCGGTCGGTGCCGAGCGACCGATCTGTGTGTGGCTCGTCGGGGGCAGTCCCGCCGATCATCAGATCTGGCGCCGAAAGCTCGTCTCCCTCGCCGACCCGCTGCTTTCGATGGCGAAGTGGGAGGTCGCTCTTGCCTAGCGTCCCCGTTCCGCGGCTCGCGGTCGTCGGTCATCCCAACAAGGGAAAGTCGAGTCTCGTCGCGACCCTCGCCCACGACGATTCGGTGGCGATCAGTCCGCATCCGGGGACGACGCTCGCGACCCGCGAGTATCCGCTGCGCGTCGACGGAGTCCATCTCTACAGCCTGATCGACACGCCGGGCTTCCAGCGCGCGCGCCAGGTGCTCGCGTGGCTCGAAGAGCGAGCGAGGGAGACGAAGGCCAGCGCCGCGGACCGGCCGCGGCTCGTGGCGGAATTCGTCGCCGCACCCGGGCAGCGCGAGCGCTTCCCGGACGAATGCGAGCTGCTCCAGCCGATCGTCGCCGGTGCGGGAATCCTCTACGTCGTGGACGGGAGCGTGCCGTACGGGCCCGAGTATGAAGCGGAGATGGAGATCCTGCGCTGGACGGGCAGGCCCTCGCTCGCCGTCATCAATCCGATCGGCGGTCGCGCTCACGTCCACGAATGGGAGGCGGCCCTCGGGCAGTTCTTCCGGATCGTGCGGGTCGTCGACGCGCTGCGCGCGGATCCAGCGACGCGGACGCGACTGCTCCGGGCTTTCGGCGAGCTCGATGCCGCCTGGCGGGAGCCCCTCGAGCAGGCGATTGCCGCCCTGGACCGCGTCCGGGAGGTTCAGCGGGAGCGGGCCGCCGGCGAAATCGCGCAGCTCGTGGCGGATGGCCTCGCCTTTTTCGTCGAGCGCCGGATCGGACCGGATGAGCGCGCACAATCCCACCAGGCAGAGCTCGCCGCCGACTATCAGGCGGCCCTCGCCCGGCGCGAGCGCGAGTGCCGGGAGCGGGTGCAGGCGATCTACGGCCACCACACCCTGGAGGCCCTCGACGCCCGCAGTGAGGAGTTGGCGCTGCTCGAAGCGGACCTTTTTTCCGAGGGCGCCTGGCTCGTATTCGGGCTGACGCGGCGCGATCTGGTTACGGCGGGGGCGGCGGGCGGAGCAGCGACCGGGGGTGTGCTCGACCTGGCGCTCGGGGGGGCATCGCTGCTGCTGGGAGTGGCGACGGGGGCCGCGCTCGGCGGGGTGCTCGGGTATCTCGGGGCGGAGCGGCTGCCGGAGCTGAAGCTCGTCGACCGGCCGCTCGGGGGTCGCGTGGTCCGCTACGGCCCTTCCCGCAGCTTGAACTTCCCTTTCGTCCTGTTCGGACGGGCCCGCTACCACTGGCGGCTGCTGTCTCGCCGAACCCACGCCATGCGCGACGCGGTCAGCCTCGAGCCGGCCCCGGCGGCGGCTCTCTTCCTGGCGCCCAGCGACCGACACGAGCTCGAGCGGGCCTTCGCCCGCCTGCGCGGGACCAGTCGGGGTGTGCTGGCCCGAGCCGAGGCCGTCCAGGCGCTCGCCGGCAGTGTGAGCGCAATTCTCGCAGAGGACGACTCCCAGTCCGGAGAAATCGGGTAACGCCCCAGCTGGCCCGGTTACTCCCCTGGACGATGTCTGAGGGGGTCAGCCTGGAAAATCGAGTAGATTCGGCAACCTGGGCAGATCTCGACGGCGGTTCGACCGAGTCGGGTCCGGCCGGCGCCAGCGGGGCATCGGCCCCGGTCGCCGGCGGCGCGGTTTTCCACACGGGCGAGCGGTCACAGGCCGAAAACTCGCGATATCGTACTGGCCCGCCCGGCTTCCGCGCGGAGAGCCTGACAGCCGGGAGATCGAGCTCCATGCCGCTTGCCGCACCAACGAAACACCTTCGACTCCTCGCCTGGGTCGCAGAGATGGCCCACCTGACGGAGCCCGACCAGGTCGTCTGGTGCGACGGGTCGCAGGCCGAGTACGACAGGATGTTCGAGCTGATGCTCGCCTCGGGAACCGCCGAGCGGCTCGATCCCGCCCACCGGCCGAACAGCTATCTCGTCCTGTCCGATCCCGCCGACGTCGCCCGCGTCGAAGATCGGACGTTCATCTGCTGTGAGCGCG
>JANNQH010000224.1:0-5011 GCA_031400655.1 Deltaproteobacteria bacterium
CACGCAGGTCTTTGTCGAGGAGGATCCGAACGCTCGGCCCGCGACGCCGACCTGTCGGCGCGGTTTCGTCTACATCACGCTGATCGTGAACGACTGCGTCGCGGCCCACGAAGCACTCGTCGCGGCGGGGGCGGAGCACAGCGCGCGGGCCCTGCGGCTGATGGATCGCTGTCTCTTCTCGTGGGTCAAGGATCCGGGCGGGAATTGGATCGAGATCATCCAGTATGCGGAGCTGTCCGGGCCGCTGCCGGAGGTCGAGCGGCTGGCGGACCATTGGGATGAAGTGGAGAAGTGGCGGGATCATGGGACCGCCTATTGAGGACTGAGAGGACTGAGAGGGCTGCTAGGATGCCGATCGACAGCGAGCCAGAGAGCGATCAACCCCCGATGGAGACACGATGAAAGCCAAAACCGTCCTCGCCTTGCTCGGCCTCGCATTGATCGCGGCCTTCACATCGACAGCAGTGGCACAAGGAGTCCTGCCCCGGCCCGAGCAGCCCTTCAAAGGCAAGATCGGTAACACGTACAAGGATTCCACGCCGGACAAGATTTCGGTGATCGATGCGCCGGCGGGTGCACCCAATGTGTTGGTCGTGCTGATCGACGACAGTGGCTTTGGGCAGTGGAGCACGTTCGGCGGACAGATTCCCACGCCCAACCTCGACAAGCTGGCGAACGCCGGACTCCGCTACACGCGCTTCCACACCACGGCCCTTTGCTCGCCGACGCGGGCCGCACTCCTGACTGGCCGCAACCACCACTCCGCGGAGACCGGAGTCATCACCGAGATCGGATCCGGCTACCCCGGGTACTCCGGCCAGATCGCCAAGAGCAATGGCATGGTCTCGGAGATCCTGCGCCAGAACGGCTACGCCACCGCGTTCTTCGGCAAGAACCACAACATCGCCGACTGGGAGACGAGCATCTCCGGCCCCTACGACCGCTGGCCGACCGGGCAGGGCTTCGACAAGTTCTACGGCTTCATCGGCGGAGAGACGGGCCAGTGGCAGCCCTCGCTCTATGACGGCGTGACGCCCATTGAAATGGAAGTGCCCAAGGGTCGCGAGGCCGACTACACGCTTAACGAGCACCTCGCCGACAAGGCCATCGAGTACCTCCACCAGCAGAAGTCGGTCACGCCCGACCGCCCGTTCTTCATCTACTACGCCCCCGGCGCCACGCACGCCCCGCACCACGTCCCCGCGGCGTGGATGGCGAAGTACAGGGGCCAATTCGACAGCGGCTGGGACAAATACCGGGAAGCGACCTACCAGCGCCAACTGAAGTTGGGCGTCATCCCCGCCGACACCAGGCTGACTCCGCGCCCCGCCGAGATTCCCGCGTGGGACTCCCTCAGCGCGGACGAGAAGAAGGTCGGCGCCCGACTGATGGAGGCCTTCGCCGCCTACACCGCGCAGACTGATTTCGAGGTCGGTCGGCTCATCGCCGCGATCGCGGAGATCGGCCAGCTCGACAACACGCTGATCGTCTACGAGGTCGGCGACAACGGGTCGTCGATGGAGGGCACGCTCGCCGGCGTGTTCAACGAAATGTCTTCGCTCAACGGCCAGCACGAGGACACCGCCTACGTGCTCGAGCACATCGACCAGATCGGCGGGCCCAAGGCGTACAACCATTTCCCGGTCGGCTGGGCCTGGGCGATGAACACGCCGTTCCAGTGGGGCAAGCAGGTCGCCTCTCACCTCGGCGGCGTCCGCAACCCGCTCGTAGTCTCCTGGCCGAAAGGGATCAAGGCCAGGGGCGAGGTTCGCACCCAGTTCCACCATGTCATCGATCTGGTGCCCACCATCCTCGACGCCGCGGGCGTGACGGCGCCGACGATGCTCAACGGCGTCGCACAGAATCCGATCGAGGGCGTCAGCATGCGCTATTCGTTCGACGCCCCCAAGGCCAAGGGCACGCGCAAGACGCAGTACTTCGAGATGCTTGGCAACCGAGCGCTCTACAGCGACGGTTGGATCGCCACCTGCCGCCACGGCCGACTGCCCTGGGTGACGAGCGGCTCCTTCGACTTCGCCAATGACGTCTGGCAGCTCTACAACCTCGAAGACGACTTCAGCCAGGCAAACGACCTCTCCACCAAGAACCCCGCCAAGCTGAAGCAGCTCCAGGACCAGTTCTGGGTCGAAGCCAAGAAGTACGACGTGCTGCCGCTCGACGACCGGTTCATCGAACGGGCTGACCCGTCGCTGCGGCCGAGCCTGATCGCGGGCCGGACGCAGTTCACGTACTTCGCCGGCGCCCATCGCATCCCCGAAAGCTCGTCGGCCAACATCAAAAACCGCTCGCACAGCATCACGGCCGAGATCGAGATCCCTGAAGGTCCGGCGGACGGTGTGTTGGTCGCGGCCGGCGGGACCGTCGCAGGCTACACGCTGTTCATCAAGGACGGGAAGCCGAACTACGAGTACAACTGGTTTGGCCAGGAGCGCTACAAGGTCTCGGGCCTGGAGAAGCTGAAGCCGGGCAAGCACGTCATCCGGGTCGATTTCACGTACGACGGAGGCGGCGTCGGCAAGGGCGGCACGGCGACGTTATTCGTGGACGACAAGAAGGCCGCCGAGGGGCGGGTCGAAAAGACGGTCCTCGGCCGTTTCTCAGCCGACGAGACGTTCGACACCGGGGAGGATGACGGCTCGCCCGTGAGCGACGCGTACGCCTCGCCGTTCAAATTCACCGGCACGATGAAGAAGGTCACGATCGCGTTGAAGTGAGTCGGCCGAATCTCAGCGAGGCCCGATGGCCGGTGTCGCTCCGCTGACGCCGAGCATCGCCTTGCCGAGGAGCTCGAGGTTGTGCTCGCCGACCAGGATGTGCTGAGCACCGGCCTCGATGTCGCGCTTGATCCGCTGCAGCGGGCTCGCGAGGAAGATCGCCTCGCCGCCGCCGTACCGGAACGCCATGTCAGCGGCCTCGACGCCCATCTGGGCGTTGTGCGCGAAGGCGAAGAGCACGCGGTTGCTTTCGATTTCGCTTGCCGCTCTGCCGTCGTGCAGACGCTGCCAGAGGGCGGCGAGCTCGTGGTGTAGGAGCAGGCGGGCCGCGCGAAGCTTGCCATCCGCCAAGGCTAGATCGCGCTGGAAGACTCCGCGCTCGGCGAGTCGCGTACCGGCCATCACGCGAGTCTTGGTCTGCGCCAGGTGCGCGATCTCGTCGAGCGCCCGGCGGCCGAGACCCTGGAAGAAGCCCGAGAACGCCGGGCCAAAGAAGCCCAACACGGGGAGCTGGAAGAGTACGCCGCCGCGCCGTGCCTGCGGTTGCAGGAAGGTAAAGGTTCGATGCTCGGGCACCGTGATGCCGGGACTGCTGAAGTGCGCGCTCCCGGTGCCGCGCAGACCCATGGTATGCCAGCTGTCCTCGACGGTGAGGTCCGCGACCGGGATGACGGCCGCGAGCATCAGCGGCATCCCATTCTCGTCCCGCGCCGGCTCGCCCTTCTCCATCACCATGAAGCCCGCTTGAACCCAGGTCGCGTGACCGATACCCGAGGCCCAGGCCCAGCGTCCCGTTATGCGATAGCCACCCGGCACGCGCTGCGCCGTCCCGCCGGTCGCGGGTGAGCCCGCAAACACGGGCCACTCGCCGCCGCTTCGAGCAAGCACGTCCTGGATTCCGGAGTCGGGGAGCTGCGCCGCCACGAAGCCCGTCGAGCCCGCGCCGATGAACGCACACCAGGCCGCCGACCCGTCGATGTACGCCAGGCGTTCGATGACTTCGCTCTGACTCACGGGATCGGCTTCGAGGCCTCCCATCTCCCGGGGCATGAGCATGTGGAAGAGGCCGGCCTGTTGGAGCGCCGTCGAAGTCGCGTCGGGCAGCTTGCGCAGCATCTCGGACTCGTCTGCACCGGCCTCGATCAGCGGACGGATCTTATCGACGGCTTCGAGCAGCTGCGGAAGCTCGGGGATACGAGGGGCAATGTTGGACAAGCGGGCCTCCAGGGTCGGCGGCAGCCCGGGCTGCACGTCCTCGCACTCTACCAGCGAAGCGCGCCGACGAGCACGCTCACACGAGCGGCTCTCGCAACTGCAAGGAAGCGGCGTCAGGCGAGTGCTCGTCGAAGCCGCCTCGATTCGCCTAGGATGTTCGATGCCTCGCGCTCGGCAGCCGGTCGGTCCTCGACCGCACAGGGTCTCAAGGAAGCGACATGCGTTACCAGGTCTTCGGCAATACCGGCCTCAAGGTCTCCGAGCTCGCTCTCGGCGCGATGACCTTCGGTGAAGAGTGGGGCTGGGGCAGCTCGAAGGCCGAAAGCCGGGCCGTCTTCGACGCATACACCTCCGCCGGCGGCAACTTCATCGACACGGCCGACGTGTACACCGGCGGGACGAGCGAGCGGATCCTCGGCGAGCTGATGGGCGCCGAGCGCGATCGCTTCGTGGTGTCGACGAAGTTCACGGCCGGGCCAGGTGCAAAGGATCCCAACGCTGCTGGCAACTCCCGCAAGCACATGATCCGCTCGCTCGAGGCCAGCCTCGCGCGTCTCGGCACGGACTACGTCGACGTCTACTGGGTGCACGTCTGGGACTACCTCACGCCGATCGAGGAGGTGATGCAGGCCTTCGACGATCTCGTGCGAAGCGGAAAGGTTCTGTATGTGGGCCTTTCTGATACTCCCGCCTGGATCGTTTCGCGCGGCCAGACCCTGGCCGAGCTGCACGGTTCGACCCGACTCGCGAGCATCCAGATCCAGTACAGCCTCTCCGAGCGACGCGTCGAAGCCGACTACTTCACGCTCGCCGAGACGCTCGATCTCGCGATCTGTTGCTGGTCGCCGCTCGACCAGGGTTTGCTGACCGGAAAGTACGCCTCGGCGGGCCCGCTCACGGGGGATTCGCGGCGAAGTGCCCTGCACGGCGACACGCTCCCGCCTGCCAAGGCGCCGATCGTCGCCGAGCTCGTCGCCGTCGCGAAGGAGCTCGACTGCAGCCCCGCCGCGCTCGCCCTGCGCTGGATCCGGCGGCGCTCGCCGCGCGCGATCCCGATCGTC
>JANNQH010000225.1:0-3586 GCA_031400655.1 Deltaproteobacteria bacterium
TCGAAGATCTCGTGGGCATCGAAGTCGCCCCAGATCGCCTTGCCGTCCTCGAAGGGCGCGTCGGCGTGCTTGCGGCCGATCACGATGTCGGAGAAGCCGTAGTTCTGGCGGTAGATGCCGTGCATCACCGCTTCGCTCGGCCCGCCGTAGAACATCTTGATGTCGAGGCCGATCAGCTCAAAGATGTCCGAGATGTCCCAGCCTGCCTTCTTCCAGATCGACTCGTCCTTGTCGCCCTGGCCCAGCAGCCGCTCGCTATGGAGCCGCCGGTAGCAGAGCATGCGGGTCGCAGCGGGAACGTCGTCGCCCTTGAGCTCACCCATCAGCGGGTTCAACACGGCGCCGGTAAAGAAGCCCTGGGCCGTCAGCACTTCGACGCCGTAGACGAGGGCGTATTCGTGGGCGCGGTGGAGCGGATTGCGGGTCTGGAACGCGAGCGCACGCTCCCACTTCTTGTCCTGGATGAAGGTCCGCGTCATGCGCGGTGAGAGCATGAACTCGGCATATTCCTTCGGCAGGCGCTGCGGCAGCGCGCGGATCGCTCCGCCGATCATCATCGTGCGGCTGTCGTTGTCGACGATGCGGCCACCCGGATGGTCGACCCGGTCGGTGCCGTAGACGGACTGGAGATAGGTCTTCTTGTCCCAGGCGAAGGTCTCGATGTCGGAGAGGATGGCGACCACGGCCCCATCCTCGCTGCGCACCGCGCAAGCACCGGAAGGCTTGACGCTCGCCGCCTCGGCATCGGTCACCGGGATCGAGATCGGAATCGTCCAGGCGTATTTCTTGCCATTCGACAGGACGACCTTCTCCTGCAGCACACGCTGGAAAACGTCGCGCTTCATCGGCCCGACGAGCGGCGAGAGCGCACCGTCGGCGAGACGGTGGACGGTCGAGAGATCGGCCGCGTTCACGCGGATCGACGGAAGCGCCTCGGCTTCAGCCAGGAAGGCCGCCTTCTGCTTGTACGAAACGATCCGATCGACGGGCTCGTCGAGGCCGCCGTGAACGGGAACGAGATCGCGCTGGGTCGCCGGGCTCATGAGCTTTGAATCCTCTCTCTTGCAGTCTATTTGCGGCCGCCTACCAGACCGGGAACTCGCTCCACCCATCGCTTAACAAGACCCGCTCGGTCTTGCCGTCGAAGCTGCGCACCGCGAGGTGCCGCTTGCCGTTGTCGACGCGAATGAAGGCGATGAATTCCCCGTCGGGTGAAACCGTGGGCATCCGCTCTTCCTGGGTGCCCGGATTGATTGCCACCCGGGCGGTCCCGTCGAGCCGCATGCGCCGCAGTCGATAGCCCGCAGTCGACGACGATGCAAACACGATCCACTCGCCATCGGGGCTGAGCGTCGGCTCGCGGCCCGCGAGCAGGATCTGCTCTTCGCCGCCCGCCTGTGCGGGCCGCGTCGCGATGAACGAATCGTACTGGGTCGGCCCGTCCCGCCGCGGCCTTACGGTCACCTGCTCGTACACGATCCGATCCCCGCGCGGCGCGAGTCGGAGCGTGCCCGGTGGTACGCCCGTGGCGATGGGCGGGCCCTCGGCCCCGGCTCCGTGCTGGATCTGGACCGCGCTCTGCGAGGCTCCCCCGAAGGTCGGGCGGTGGACCTTCAGGGTGATCAACTGGTCTCCGTCGCCGTAGTCGCCGCGGGGATGTTCGTCGGGCCCCAAAGTGAGCGGCCGCAGGTCGCGGCGATCGAGATGGTATTCGTAGAGCTGCTGCTTCTCGCCCCGATGAGCGGAAGCGAAGAGCAGGCGGCGACGGTCGCGGGACCAGGCCAGCGGCCGGGCGTCCGGCGGCGCGGTTTCGAGTCGCTCGAGCCTTTCCGTTCGCGGCCAGTAGAGCATCAGACGACCCGGATGCTTGGCGAGCTGCGGACCGATCTGGATCGACTCTTCGCCGCGAAGGTGGGCGCGGATTTCGAGATCCTGCTGGCCCTCGGGATCTTGTTTGTTCGGGGGCAGCGGCGGCAGCTCGGCCAGCTTGGCAAACGCATCGCCTCGCTTCTGCGCCGCTTTGTCCTCCCAGTACATGAAGGCAATCGGTGCCTCGGGAAGCTCTGTGACCTCCACGCGGCTCGAGGCACAGCCCGACCCAACTATGGAAGTCGAGACCAGCAGGAGCAGCAGGACCGCTCCGCGGACGCTTCGATCGCTTCCCTGCACGCGCTTTCCCCACTGCCGCTTCACGGCCGCGCCTCCAGCCGACGCCCGACGAAGGGCAGCGCAACGTTGCCCGTCGGCTCGAAGCAGCCCACGTCCTGGACCCGTTCCCCGAGCACCGAGACGACGATCTGCGCCGCGTCCGGAAACGGAAACAACGGATGGGCCGCGAAGGCGAGATCGTCCTGGGAGAGGTAACAGCCTTGCCCGAAATGCGAATGGTACACGGCGCTCACCGTCTCGTGGCGCGTATCGGCCTCTCGCCTTATTGAAGGCATCGAGTTAATCGGCGATACGGGACCTTTGGCCGAACAGCTCATCCTCGACGGTCAGCAGCGGCTAACTTCCCTAACTCAGGTGCTTAAGCTAAAGAAACCGGTTGCTACGCGAGATGAGAAAAAGCGAGAACTGCGCGTGCACTACTACATCAACATCGATAAGGCGCTTGAAGGCCCCGACGCGCTTTCCGATGCGATTCTTATGGTCGATGAGCGTCGTATAGTGCGGACGAATTTCGGTCGAGATGTTTTTCTGGATTTATCGACAACCGATAAGGAGTTCGCAGCTTTCCACTTTCCTTGCGATCAGATTTTGAATTCGGATGCGTGGGAAGAAGGACTCAACGCGGAACACCCGGACAAATTTCCGCGATACATGAAATTTCGGTCGACCGTACTGCGGCCGTTTCGTGATTATCACGTCCCCGTCATTGCGCTAAGGAAGGAGACAAGTAAGGAGGCGGTATGCCTGGTATTTGAGAAAGTGAATACGGGTGGAGTTCCATTGTCGGTATTCGAACTCGTGACGGCCACTTGGGCTGCGGAAGGATTTAACCTGCGGGATGACTGGTTTGGTCCGCGCAACGGCAAAGGCCGGCACCATGATTTGTCCAAGCGGGCCTTACTGAAGGACTTAGAGCCGACGGACTTCCTTCAAGGAATATCCCTATTGCACTCATGGGAGAGACGCGAGGCGGATCGCACCGCCGGCAAGATAGGCAAGGAAGTGGCGGCCGTGACTGCGAAGCGCGAGCATGTGCTCGCGCTGCCACTATCGGCATACCGCAAGTGGGCGGATAAACTCAAGGATGGTTTTTTCGAGGCGGAAACCTTCCTGCGAGATCAGGGTTTCCACCATCCGAAGTACCTACCGTATCGCAGCCAGATTATTCCGCTGGCAGCAGTTTTAGCTACCATCGGCGAGCGCTGGTTGGAACCACAGATTAAGGCGAAGGTGGCGCGATGGTACTGGTGTGGTGTTCTCGGCGAGCTTTACGGCGGAGCCATCGAGACTCGAATCGCACTCGATCTACAGGATTTACTGAGATGGATCGTTGATCCTTCCGCGCCGGAGCCTGTAACAGTACAGGGCGCAGGATTCCAACCCAACCGGCTCGATACTTTGCGATCTCGGACCAGCG
>JANNQH010000226.1:0-6050 GCA_031400655.1 Deltaproteobacteria bacterium
TCGAGGAGCTTGCCGACGGGCGAGTGGCCCGCGAGGGCGCGCCGGATCTCGCCCGCATCGCGGCCGAAGAGCGCGCCTGAGGAGTCGCTTCGCTCGCGCTCGATCGCTTCGTCGAGCAGCGCGTCGTGAACGCGGGCGGGATCCGCCTTGGCGCCCTCGCCGCGGAGGATGAGGGCGAGCTTTGCGAAGAGATCGGCTTCGGAGGGCCCTGCCTCCGCAGTGCGCGGGAAGACGGGCGGCGCGTACTTGGCGATGCTGCGGACGGCGTTACCGAGGAAAGTGAGCTCGTAGTTCTCTTCTTCGAGGGGCGAAGGAGGCGGCAGGATCACGTTGGCGTGGCGGGTCGATTCGTTGACGTAGATGTCGACGGCGACGTAGAAATCGAGGGTCGCGAAGGCGCGGTCGAGGCGCTCGCTGCCCGGATAGGAGCGGACGGGATTCGTCGCGACGGAAAGGATCGCGCGAATGCGCCCCTCGCCCGGCGTCTCGATCTCGTCGGCCAGGGTCGCCGCGGGAAACTCGCCATTCACTTCGGGATGGCCGTGGACCCGACTCTTCCAGCGCCCGATGCGGTAGCCCCGTCCGCCCGGCTCACCGTCGTCGATCTTCGAGGCGACGGGCGAGGAGGTCATCACGCCACCCGGCCGGTCAAAGTTGCCCGTCAGGACGTTGAGGCAAGCAGCCATCCAGGCCGTCGCCGTGCCGAACTCGACAGTGTGGTTCCCGATCCGGCCGTAGACCGCGGCGGACGCGGCGCGCGAGAGAGAGCGGGCGATCCGGCGGGTCGTGGCGGGATCGATGCCGCATAACGGCGCCACGCGTTCGGGCGTGAAGGGCTCGACCAGACGGCGGATGTCCTCGACCCCGGAGACCCACGGCTCGAGACGACCGATCGCAACGAGGGACTCCGCGAAGAGCGTATGGACCAGGGCGGCGAGCCAGAAAACGTCGGTCCCGGGGCGGATGGGGAGATGCTCGTCGGCGCGCAGGGCCGTCTCGGTCTTGCGGGGATCGACGACGATGAGCTTCGCGCCGCGCGACTTGAAGAGCTTGAGGCGCCCGGGGAAATCGGGAGCGGTCAGCAGGCTGCCGTTCGAAGCAATCGGGTTCGCGCCGAGCATGAGGAGATAGTCGGTGCGGTCGAGGTCGGGAATCGGGAAGGCGTTCGGGTCGCCCCAGAGGAGTCCCGACACGACATGCTGAGGCATCTGGTCGACGGTCGAGGCGGTGAAGAGATTGCGCGTGCCGGCGGCGCGGATCAGGGGGCGCAGGTAGAACGCGGGGGCCAGATGATGGGTGACGGGATTGCCGAGCAGAACAGCGAGGGACTGGCGGCCGTGATCGGCGATCAGCTTCGACAGACCGCGCTCGACTTCGGCGAAGGCTTCGTCCCAACCGACGGCGACGAGGCGGCCGTCGCGCCGGACGAGAGGCTCCCGAAGTCGATCGGGATCGTGATGGACCTCGCCCAGGGTCGAGCCCTTGGGACAGATGAATCCCTGACTGAAGGGATCCTTCTCGTCGCCGCGAACGCGCACGACGCGAACGCCTTCGACGTCGATCTCGACGCCGCAAGTCGCCTCGCAGAGCGGGCAGGTTCGATAGGCGGTGCGTACGGACACCGAGCTTGAGGCCGACATTGACGCCGCCATTAAAGGAGCTCCTCGGCCAGCAGCTCGAGGGCTTCGGGCTGCCCCGCGCCGACGAGCAGCGTGCCCACCTCGCCGCGCTTGCCGGCTTCCTTCCAGACCTGGAGTCGATCCCGGATCTTCGCCTTCGGTCCGACGAGATGGACCGCGTCGACGAGCGCGTCGGGCACCGCGCGCGCGGCCTCTTCCTTCTTGCCGGACAGAAAGAGATCCTGGATCTCGACGGCCGCCGCCTCGAAGCCCAGGCGCTTCGCGTAGTCGTTGTAGAAGTTCTTGTTCCGGGCGCCCATGCCCCCGATGTACAGGGCGAGATTCGCCTTGACGGGGGCCATGGCCTTCTCGACGTCTTCGGAGAGGATGACGGTGCACGAGGTCATGACATCAAAATTCGCGAGGCTCTTGGCGCGACCGGCTTTCGCGAAACCCTTTTCGAGATGGGGCTTCAAGAGCTCCGCATAACGATCGGGGTCGTACATCATCGGGATGACCCCGTCGGCGATCTCCGCCGCCAGCTCGAGGCCATTCGGACTGATCGAGGCGGTGTAGATCGGGATCGAGGGATCGCCGTGAAGGATGCTCTTCAGCGGCTTCCCGAGACCCGTCGTCCCCTCGCCCTTGCACGGGATCTGGTAGTACTCGCCCTGGAACTCGAGCGGCTTCTCGCGGGCCCAGATCCGTCGGATGATTTCGATGTACTCGCGCGTTCGCGTGAGCGGCTTGCCGTAGGGAACGCCATGCCAGCCTTCGACGACCTGCGGACCCGACGGGCCGAGGCCCAGCTTGAAGCGGCCGTTCGAGAGCTGGTTGAGGGTCGTCGCGGTCATCGCCGTCATCGCCGGTGTGCGGGCGGGGATCTGCATGATGGCGGTGCCGACCTTGAGCGTCTCCGTCTTCGCGGCGACCCAGGTCGCCGTCGTCACCGCGTCGTTGCCCCACGCCTCGGCCGTCCAGGCCGAATCGAAGCCGAGCTTCTCGGCGTGGCGGATCAGGTCGAGGTTGATCCGGATGCGCGGACCGAAGGACAGGGCGTTGATACCAAGCTTCATGGCGAGGGCTCCTCTTCAGGATTCAGCGTTGCAGGGTCTTTTGGGCGCTCGCGGCGAAGTTCCGGATGGCGTCCTCGTCTTCAGTCAGGTTCGCGATCCGGATCGGGACGTCGAGACCGCGCTGGCAAGCCGGCCGAATCCGGATCGTATCCATCCAGCGTCGCAGCTGCGGCAACCCGTCGATCGAGACCCCCGACCACTTGTACGTCCGCACCCAACACCAGTTCGCGATGTCGGCGATCGTGAACTCGTTCCCGGCGAGCCACTCGCTCGAGGAAAGCCGCCGCTCGAGGACTTCGAAGAGCCGCCGGCTCTCGTTCTGGTAGCGATCGATCGCCGGCTGGATCTTCTCCGGAAAATAACGAAAGAAGACGTTCGCCTGCCCCATCATGGGACCGATTCCGCCCATCTGGAACATGAGCCATTGGATCGTCCGCGAGCGGCCCTTCACGTCGGTCGGCAGCAGACGCCCGGCCCGCTCCGCGAGATAGATCATGATTGCCCCCGACTCAAAGACGGCGAAGTCGTCATTGCTGCGATCGACGATGACGGGGATCCGGCCATTCGGATTCAGGGCGAGAAACCAGTCCTGCTTCTGCTCGTCGTCGACGATCCTGATCTGATGAACTTTGTAGGGGAGGCCGAGCTCCTCGAGGGTCACGGAGGCCTTGTGTCCGTTGGGGGTCGGGGCAGTGTAGAGATCGATCACGAGCGCGATCCTTTCGGTCGAGAAATCAGGGCTACCGAGACCGGAGTGCAGCGAGGCAGCCCGTCCGCGCGAGAATGGCATCGAGAGACGCTTTGTCGGCGACCTCTGCATAACGAGTACGCAGGGCTGTCAGGGAGCGGGCGTGGTATTTCTGGGGCTTCTGGCTGAAACGTCGGCCCGCGAGCTCGACGCTGAATTCCTCCTGAGCGTGCTCCTGACCCCGGGAGAGAGCCGCCTCGTTGGCGAGGGTCCAGGGACAGAAGAGCGCGCCCACCTGCTGCGCGAGCAGCGGCTCGAGTGTCGCAGCGAGTGCGGACCAACTCTCGAAGGGTCCTTCGGCGCGGGGCCAGAGCATGCGCTGGACCCAGTCGAGGACGCGCGGTGCCGAGCGCCCGATCCAGGCGCCCCCCGTCGGATCGGTCCAGGCCTCGTAGATCTGCCCCCAGAGTCCAAAGTCGGCGAAGCACGGCCGGCCCCCAAACAAATAAGGCCGACCCTCGAGGTGGACATCGAGGATCGCGAGCGCATCGCAGAAGGACTCTTCGATCTGCAGCGCCGTCTCTTCGCTCGAGCCGACGAAGCCGACGCGACCGCGCATACGCTCGATCACTTTCGCGCGCATCGCGATCCGCCCCGCCTCGTCCCCGACCTTCACCATCGAAGCTGCGATCCGTCCGCCGGCCGAGAGGCAATCCTCGTTTCGCGCCCAGCGCAGGTGGAACATCCATTTGTTGCCCCACTCGTCACCGAACTCCTCGAGCAGCTGCGAGATGAACTTCGCCATGGGCTCTGCGGGATGCGTCGTGGACTCGGGGAAGCGCTGCTCGAGAGCCTCCAGGATCGGCGTCGAGTCCTGGATCCCCTCGTCGTCGGGCGTCACGACGAGCGGAATCAACGGGAGCTTCGCGAACTTCTGATAGTCGGCGAGCGTGTCGGCGTCGCGGACGAGCCAGCGGTGGGGAATCGCCTTGTAGCGACAGAAAGAGCGCACCTTCACCGAGTAGGGCGAGAGCTCCGAGCCGTAGATCCGATAGAGGTTCGACATGCAGGACTCCAGAGCGCGTCTAGAGACGAGCGCTTCCTGAGAGAATCACCTCATGGCCCTTCGCGTCGAGTGGCACGTAGCGGCCCAGGGCAGGATCCCGGAAATACAGGGCGTCCGGGATCTGGCTGGGATCGAACCCTTCGCGCACGAGGTCGACCTTGCGGTGCTTGAACGTGCCCGTGGTCTCCAGCTGCGGAAGGATGCGCAGGAAGACCGGACGAGCGTAGGCGGCCAGGCCGCGATTGACCACGTCAGAGATTCGATCGAGGTCGAAGGACTCATTCGCGACGAGGGCGGCCATGCCCGCGCGACCATCCTGGCCCGCAATCGCAACACCGTAGACATTCGCCTCATCGACCCCGGGGTCGACGGAGATCACCTCGGCGACCTCGCTGGTCGCCACGTTCTCGCCCTTCCAGCGGAAGGTGTCGCCGATCCGATCGACGAAATAATAGAAGCCGTCCGCGTCCATCCGGAGCAGATCGCCCGTGCGGAAATACGAGTCCCCCTTCGCAAAGGCGTCGCGAAGGACCTTCTTCTCGGTCGCACCGGGATTGGTGTAGCCCTCGAAGCGCGTCCGCCCCGAGATCTGGATCAGCATCTCGCCCGCCTCTCCCGGCGCGCAGCGGATGCAGAAGCCGTCGCTTCCGCGCACGATCTCCTCCTTCTCGACGTCGTAGCGGATGAGCTCGATCCCGAGGCGTTTGCGGACGATCCCGGGCAGCTGGCCCACCGCGCCGAGGCGCCCCGTCAGGTTCAAGAGCGCGAGATTGCCCTCCGTCGCCCCGTAGAACTCGACGATCCGCGGAATCGCGAAGCGCTCTTGAAAGGCCTGCCAGACATCGGGGCGAAGGCCGTTGCCCATCGCGCTGCGGATCCGGTGGCGACGTTCGTCGGGGTGCGGCGGCGAGTTGACGAGATAGCGGCAGAGCTCGCCGATGTACTGGATCGATGTCACCTCGTGCCGCGCGCACTCGGCCCAGAACTGGCTCGCCGAGAACTTGCGCGACAAGACGATCGATCCGCCCGACATCAGCGCAGCTCCGACGGCCATCATGCCGCCCGCGCTGTGGTAGAGAGGCAGACAGCAGTAGGTCCGGTCGGCAGGCCCGAGCTGCTGCGATTTCCAGGACGCCATGCCGGTCAGCGCCGCCTTCAAATGGCTGATGCGCGCGGCCTTGGGCATGCCGGTCGTGCCACTCGTATAGATGAGGAAGAGCAGATCACCACCGCGCCTCGCCGCCCGGATCCCGGGATCGATCGCCACGACCGCATGCCAAGTGAGTTGTTCGTCGAAGGACGCGATGGAGCCGTCTGTCGTCGAGGCCCGTCGCGCTAACGAATCGGGCGATGCGTCGCGGACGAGATCCGCCGCGAGGATCGGCGGCGGCGTTTCGAGATGGGGTACCGCCGACTTCGCCTCTTCGAGCAGCTCGACGCCGACGATCCAGGCGCGCGGACTCGCTTCGCGCAGACAATGGGCGAGGCGCTCGCCGGTGAGATTCGTGTTGAGGAGCGCCGTGACGACACCGACCCGCGAGAGGCCGAGCCAGATGCCGACGTACTCGGGCCGGTTCTCCATCGAGAGCGCCACGATGTCG
>JANNQH010000227.1:0-1515 GCA_031400655.1 Deltaproteobacteria bacterium
GAGCTTCCGCGAATCCGGGCTCCAGCGATACCTGACGATCATGGTCCTGCGTTCACCGGCAATGCTCGTGGCGGTCTTCGTCTACAAACACGCCCTCGGGCTCTTCGGCGTCGAAGCGAGCTATGCCCAGATGCTGGGCTACCTGCCCGTGATCTTCTTCGGGGCGGCGACGCCGGGGCCGATGCGGACCGTCGCGATCACGCTGTGGGTGATCCTTTTCCCGGGAAACGAAGGCGAGATGACGACCTTCGGCTTCGTGCAACACAATTTCTTCATCTTCTTCAATGCGGCGATCGGGCTCTTGTTCCTGCGGCGGGCGAATCGGGAGCTGTTTGGCGGGGCACAGAACGCCTAGCGACTGAGCGGCGCGAACGAGCGAGCCCGCCCATCAGGCCCAGTCCCGCGATCAGCCCCGCGACCAACCCCGGCTCCGGCAGCGGCGTCGGATCGCAGGGATCGCCCAGGCCATCCTGATCCGTGTCCGTCTGCGCGTCATTGACGTTCCCCGGACAGTTGTCGAATGCGTCGAGCCGGACGTCGAGATCGCGATTGATTCCGACGCGCGTGCCGGAACCGGGCGCGACGCAGGTGTAGGTCAGCGGTCCGACCGAGGCGACCTGGGAGCGCAGCGCCGCGTCCGTCACGAGCTGGGATTGACTCGGATCGTCGTCGCGCTGGAAGAGTCCCGACGGGAGTCGGACCCAGCCGCGGGACTTCCCGCCGATCGCGCCCTTCACCACGAGCTCACACTCGGTCGTCGCCCCGCCGAGCAGCAGCGATGAAAAGGGCGCCGCCGCGCGGGCGATCAGCAGATCGATGCGCGGGCCGGCGACGGCGCCGTTGGTGTCGGTCAACGTGACCTGCTGGCCGACGATCGGCGCGATGTCGTTGTCGAACTGGAGCATGAAGGCTTCGCTGTTGCGCCGTTCGGCGTCGCTCGGGAATTGGAACACGGGGGCGCTCACGAAACGAAACAGGGAATCGACCGAGCCGTCGTGGGAGAATCCGAAGCCGCGCACCTGATCGCCCGTGTTGGCGGCACCGCCGCCGAAGGGAAGCAGCAGGCCGAACATCCCGACCTTCGCGTACATGTTGCGCAGATGGGGGACCTTGACGATTTGCGAGCTGCCCTCGAAGGTCGAGAAGGTGCCGCCGCCGAAGAAGCCCTGGCTGGCGTCGATGCGGTGGCAGATCTCGCAGGTGAGCGTCGGCGGCGGCCCTCCGTCGACGAGGTTATTGATGAAGAAGTTCCGACCCTGCACTGCCGCAGGTGTGAGCTGGTTATCGAGGCTGCGGATCGGGTTGGGCGGCAGCACGAGCGAGAGCGCGAAATCCGCAAAGCGCTGCATGTCCGCGTCGGCGATCTTTGTCTCGCGGCCGAGCAGTCCCTCGAAGGCGACGATGAAATTGCGGAAGGCCTGATCTTCGTCGTCGGAGGACGAGCCGAAGAAGCCGTTGCTGCGGTCGCCGCGCCAGTGCATCGCGCCGCCGTGCTGCATGCCGCGCAGCGTCTGC
>JANNQH010000228.1:0-4074 GCA_031400655.1 Deltaproteobacteria bacterium
CTTCGTGATGTGCGGCTTGATCTGGGAGCCGAGGCCCAGCAGGAAACGCCCCTTCGAGAAGGCCTGCAGGTCGTTCCCGAGCTGGGCCACGGTCATCGGATTGCGCGCGAACGCGACGGCGATCGAGGTCATCAGCTCGATCCGCTGGGTGTGCTCGGCGGCGAGCACGAGGGGCAGGAAGGGATCCGAGTCGACCTCCGCCGTCACGAGCGCATCGAAGCCCTGGGCCTCGAGCTCGCGGGCGGCAGCGCCGACCTTCGAGAGATCCGAAATGCCGAGGAGTCCGGAGTCGACCTTCATCGGATGGGTATCCTCTTTGCGCACGGGCGCGGGCGGGTGAATTGCTTCAATCTTCCTACCAGAGTCGAGACGAGGGTGTCAACCTGAATGAGGGCGGGTCCGCCCTTGCTAGGCAAGGAGTCGCTGGTGGCGTCGCTGGGTAGGAAGCCGATTCGGATCGCGAACTGCTCGGGCTATTTCGGCGATCGCGCGACGGGCATGCGCGAGATGGTCGAGGGCGGCCCGATCGACGTCCTGACCGGGGACTGGCTCGCCGAGCTCACGATGCTGATCCTTGCGCGGACCCGGGCGAAGCGAAAGGGCGGAGGTTATGCGCGCAGCTTCGTGACCCAGCTCGAGGACGTGCTCGGGACCTGCCTCGAGCGCGGCATCAAGGTCGTATCGAACGCCGGCGGCCTCGATCCGGACGGCTGTGCGGAGGAGATCCACGAGATCGCGACCCGCCTCGGGCTCTCGCCGAAGATCGCCTACGTGCGCGGCGACGACCTGATGCCCCGCCTTCCGGAGCTCGTCGCGACGAACCAGCTCCGCCATTTCGAGACCGGGGAGCCGATCAAGGATCCCGGCCGCTACCTCACGGCCAACGCCTATCTCGGCTGCTGGGGCATCGTCGACGCGCTGTCGAGCGGCGCCGATATCGTGGTCACCGGCCGCGCGACCGATGCGGCCATCGTCTGCGGTCCCGCCGCCTGGCACCACGGCTGGCAGCGAACCGACTGGAACGAGCTCGCCGGTGCCGTCGTCGCCGGCCACCTGATCGAATGCAGCAGCCAGGTGACCGGTGGCAACTACTCCTTCTTCAAGGAGGTCCCGGGCCTCGAACACATCGGCTTTCCCTTCGCGGAGGTCGCGGCCGACGGATCCTGCGTGATCGGCAAACACGAGGGCACCGGCGGCGAGGTCTCGCTCGGGACCGTGACCTCCCAGCTCCTCTACGAAATCGGTGGCCCCCGCTATTTCGGGCCCGACGTGACGGCGCGCTTCGACACGATCCGACTCGAGCAGGTCGAGCGCGACCGGGTACGGGTCTTCGGCGTGAAGGGCGAGCCGCCGCCCGAGACACTCAAGGTCTGCATGAACCGAAACGGCGGCTACCGCAACGACATGCGCGTCGCTGTCGCCGGGCTCGACGTCGATGAAAAGGCGCGCGTGCTGGAGCGCGCCTTCTGGCGCGCCTGTCCCTATCAGCCCCGCGACTATCAACAGGTGACGACGCGACTGCTGCGGACGGACAAGCCGGATCCGGCCTCGAACGAAGAGGCGATCGCGGTCTGGCACATCTCCGTCAAGGATCCGGACGAGCAGAAGGTCGGGCGCGCCTTCTCGAACGCCGTGGCCGAGCTCGCACTCTCGTCGATTCCCGGTTATTTCACGATCGGCGGCGGGCCGCTGGAGGCGCGGCCATTCGGGGTCTACGAGCCGGCGCGGATCGCGGCGGCGACGGTGCCCCAGGAAGTCGTCTTGCTCGGCGGCGAGGTCCACCGGATCGATTCCGTGACTCCGCGCGGCGAGGTCCAGGTCGAGCCCGCCGCAGGACCGGCCGCCGTAGTCCCGAGCGGAGCGACCCGCCGCGCGCCGATCGGACGCGTCGTCGGCGCGCGCTCGGGCGACAAGGGTGGCCACGCGAATCTCGGCGTCTTCGCGCGCAGCGATCCGGCGTGGGCCTGGCTCGACGAATTCCTGACGACCGGGCGCTTGCGATCCCTGCTGCCCGAGCTCTCCGGTTTCGAGCTCGAGCGGCACCGCTTTCCCGCGCTGCGAAGCTTGAACTTCGTCGTCCACGGGATCCTCGAAGAAGGCGTCGCCGCCGCTACGCGCCAGGACGGCCAGGCGAAGAGCCTTGGCGAATGGCTGCGCGCGCGGGTGGTCGACGTGCCGGAGTCGCTGCTTGCCTGAACCCGGCGCCTCTCATCGGGCTGAGGGCTCTCTCGGGCTGAGGGCTCTCTTCGGGCTGAGGGCTCAGCCGCGGAGCCGGGTCTCGGCGGGAATGGCGCGCTGCTTCGGGTCCGGGTTCACGAGCTCGACCTCGCCCTCGACGGAGACGTCAGCGCCGAATCGGAAATCGCCGCGGACCGTGAGCCGTCGGCACTGCCGCAGCGACGGCGCACCCTCTTCGAAGCGCGCCTCGAAGTCTGCGATCTGCGAGAAATAACGCGGATCGAGGTCGACCACGCGCTCCCGGTCCGCTGCGGGATCCCGGGACACGATTCGCGCATCGGGGGTCAGCTCGTAGGCGTCGGACCAGAGCACGAGCAGGTCGTTCGTCGTCTTGACGGGAGCGAAGCGTTCGCGCGGGACGACGATCGCCCGGGCGCCCTCGAAAAATTCGATCGCCGAGCCCATCGCGGTCTCGAGCTGATAGCAGCGGGGACTCGCCGCATCCGTCGGCGACACGCGCTTCTCGTTGCGGATGACCGGCAGCGGCAAGCCGTCGGGAGACGCGGCGAGGGCCGCCGCGAGGGCGTCGAGATCGAGCCAGAGATTGTTCGTATTGAAGAAATGGTGGCGCTCGATGTCCTGGAACGCGGGCAGATCCTCGCTCGCACACTGCGCCGTCTCCCGCAGCATGAGGTGCCCGCCGCGGCGCGCAAGGTGGCCGCCCTTGCGGTCGGCGACCGTCCGGTGCGCCACCTCCATCGCGAAGGGCAGCCCCTCGCTCGCGAACCACCCGAGAATGCGCAGGTCCAGCACCGCGCCGAGATTGTCGGCATTCGACACGAAGGCATAACGGAAGCCGTTCGAGCGCAGCGTCTCGAGCATGCCCGAGCTCGCGAGCGCGATGTAGAGATCGCCGTGGCCCGGCGGACACCACTCGAGCGATTCGTCCGCGGGCCACTCGACGGGCCGCCAGGAGTCGGCATCGATGCGCGGAACCTTGTGCTGCAGGAAATCGAGGGGCACCTGCTTCTCGAGCGCCGGATGCACGAGCAGCGCCGCAAGCGAATCGTCGCGGGTGCGATAGCTGTTCATCAGGACGAGGGGCAGATCGGCGCGATAGCGTGCGCGCTGGTGGAGCACCTGCCGGGCGATCAGATCGAGAAAGCTGATTCCGGGGCGGACGGGCAGGAGGCTCTTCGCCTTCGCGAGCCCCATGCTGGTTCCGAGGCCGCCATTCAGCTTGATGATCGCGGCCCGACCCGCCGCCTGGCGCCCGGCGTCCGCATAGCGTTCGAGACTCGCGAGGTCCGGGAGACTCGCGACGGGCTCGATCTCCGCTTCGCGGATCAGGGTCGCACCGCCCTCCGCCACGAACCTTGCGGCGCGCAGGAAGGCGCGGGTCGCGATCTCGGGGAGATGCTCACTCCGCATCCGCACGGCGAAGCGCGCGAGCGCCGCATCGTCGAGCGGCGTCCCCGATTGTCTCACCGGCTGCATTTCCAATCCTTTTCCTGTTCCGACTCGCCGCACGCGAGCTGGAACCCGTTGCGACCGATCCGGTTCGATGCTTTCGCCCGATCTGGGTCACCAGGACCGCCCGATCGGGGTCGCCGCCGCAGCGACCTGCCGGAGTGATCGCCCTGCCCTGCCTGTCCGTCCGTGGCTGCCGACACACCGCCTCGAAGGCTAGCGTTGCGGTGATCAAACCAGGAGAAAAGCCGTGGCCGGCCAGCCGATCCGCATCGAAGACCTGAGAAGCCCGATTCTCGACGATTCACAGCGGGCGGCTCTCGCCTACGGCGACGCGACCCGGACGGAGCTCTCGACCCAAGCGGTCCTCGCGGCGGCGGTGGAGAAGACGGGCCTCGAGGATTTCGGCCCCGACGACTTCCACGA
>JANNQH010000229.1:0-2301 GCA_031400655.1 Deltaproteobacteria bacterium
CCGTCGGCCATTCCCATGTCGAGGATCTCGCGCAGGGTGTAGCCCTCGACGAGCTTCATCGTGAAGAAATAGTGCCCACGATTGTCCCGCGAGAGGTCGTAGACGGGGATCGTGTTCGGATGCTGGAGCATCGCCGTGACCCGCGCCTCGCGCAGGAAGCGCTTCTGCTCGAAGGGGTCGTCGGCGATCGCGTCGAGCAGGCTCTTGTGGGCGATGGTGCGGGAGAGGTGATAGTCCTTGCAGGACTGGATCACGCATTTGCCGCCGGTCGCGACAAGCTGGAAGTTCGTGTAGCGCAGGCCCTTGTTCACGACGTGGTCGGGGAGCTCGAGATCGGTCTCCTCGAGATATACGACCGGATATTTATCTTGTGGATGCGGGAAAAAGGGCTCCTGGGCCATGGCCTCAGTCCTCTGCTCGGGGAACCGCGGATCCTAACCCAGATGGCGCGCCGGTCGGGCGGATGTCGCGCCCGGAGCGTGAGCGTTAAGCTCCTCGCCGGGTTCCCCTTCTTCACGGCCATCGACTCGAGGGCGGCCAGAGCCGGCGAGATTCCGGACGCGCCGGTCGTAGGATCACAAGCCGCTTGCTTTCGATTCGCTCCATCCGCCGCCGATCCGCCTGCTCGAGCGTCGCTCGGTCGGCCCAACTCTCGATGCTCGCCGTCGGCGTCGTTTCGGGCCTGGCCGCGGCGCTGATCGCCGGAGAGGCTTGGGCCGACGACCGCTCACTCGGTCTGTCGCTTGCCCGCGATGGCCGCTGCGAGCCTGCGCTCGAAGTGTTGACTCCGCTCCGCACACAGCCTGCCCGCGATGCCGAGCTCGAGCGGCTCACGGGCGAGTGCGCGATCCGACTGAAGCGCTTCGACCTCGCGGCCGACGCCCTCGAAGCGGCGCGCGGCCTCGAGCCCGAGACGCCGGGCCTCGATCTCCATCTCGCACAGGCGCTCTATCACCTCGGCCGGCTCGATGCGGCGGAGTCCGCCCTCGAACGCGCAGCGCCCCGCGCGAGCCAGACGCCCGAGTTTCTGTTGTATTCGGGGCTCATCGCGTTCGACCGCAGCGACTACGCCCGCGCGAGCGAGCAGCTCTCCGCCGCGGTGGCCCTGCACGACGATTCGATCGAGCCGATGGCCTCCTTTTTTCTCGGCCGCGCGCAACAGCGGGCCGACGATCGGGCGAGGGCGCGCGAGACCTACGCGCAGGTGGTCGAGGGCTGGTCGGACACGGCCTGGGCCGACCAGGCGGCGCGCTCGATCGCTGCGATCGACGCCGGCGAGAAGCTCCCCGTCTGGGCCTCGCTCGAGCTCGGCTTCGAGGCCGACGACAACGCGCTGATCCGCGGTCGCGGCGTCGGACGGCCCGGCGAGGTCTCCGGTCAGAGCGATGTGCGGGGCTACTGGTATGTCGACGTCGGAACCCTCTGGCTGCAGAGCGGGGCCTGGAGCGGCGGTACGGCGCTTCGATACGGCGGCGCGGAGCAGCACGAGCTCACGGAATTCGATGCGTCGGCCCCGGGCGCGACGCTCTGGTTCGACCGCGCACTCGCCTGGCAGTCGAGCACGCTGCGCCTGCAGTACGACGTGGACGCGACCTGGATCGGTCGTGATGGGATCACGCACGACCCGTTCCTCGTGAGCCATCTTTTGTCGACCTCATTCTTCAAGCCCTGGCAGTCTGGGGCTGGCGTGACGACGTTTTCCGCATCGCTCGGGCTCGACGACTATGGCTATCGACGTCAGTCCCTGAACGTGGACGATGCGCCGGGGGATCCGCTGGACCCGTGTCGCCCCTGCAGCCCGCCCGGCGTCGACGAGGTCGACGACACCGATCGAGACGGGCTCGGACCGATCCTCTCCCTCGTCCATCGCCAGCCACTGCCGGATCCGTCGATCGAGGGATTCGGGCTCGCGTGGATCGAGACTGGATACCGCTACCAGTACTACGCCTCCGAGGGCCGTGAGTACGACCACCAGCGTCACCAGATCGAGTTCGGCGCGGGCGTCCGGCTCCCACTCGCCATCGATCTCTCGGTGCGCGGGCGTTATGCGTACGTTCCCCATGCGAACCGGACGGTCTTCCCCGACCCGAAGGACGAGGTCGAGGCGGCCGACGCCGGGCCCGGCGTCGCCTACTTCCTCGACCATCGTGCCCGCCGCGAACAGGAGACCAACGTTCGGGTTCAACTCCAACGTGCATTTGGCGAGCATGTGCTGGTCGCAGCCCGTTGGAGCCGCACGCGGAATCGCTCGACGGCGGACGTTTTCGACTACAGCCGCGATCTATTCGGATTGTCGGTGCG